>JARRQB010000024.1:0-10089 GCA_037382265.1 Gammaproteobacteria bacterium
CTCGCGATCTGGTGCGGTACCGACTCGAGCAGGTTGACGACCACCCGGGTGCGATCTTCGCCCTCGATGGCGACCACGCTGCGCACCACCCCGACGCCGATGTTCTTCAGCTTGGTCTTCAGCGCGCTGCTGGTGCCGGGCAGATCGATCGCGATGCGCGCTGGGTTGTCGGTGGTGAAACTCGCCGGCTCGGCGACCGGTTCGGCCAGCGTCAGCACGATGTCGACCCGGTTGCCCGGCAGCGCCGAATAGCTGATTTCCTGCAGCACGTTGGCCTGCACGGCACCCGCGATGAACCAGGCTGCAAGCGCGATAACAAGCCGACGCAAACTCATCATGCTTAGGAACATTACGTCCTCTCCCTTCACTGTTCGGCGCTCAAGGCGACCGCCTGCTGCCGCTCAATCCAACCACCACGGCCGTTGGGCACCAGCTCGGTAAGTTCAATCTCGTCTTCGTTGATGCGGACAATGCGGCCGTGGTTACGCCCCAGGTAATTGCCCTCATGAACACGGTGTATGGTGCCGTCGCTGGTCTGCACCAGACCCCAGATGGTCGCTTCCTGCTCCAGGGTACCGACCATCCGCATGGTGTCCAGCGAATAACCTTCGAGCTCTTCCTTGCGGCGGTTGAGATCCGGGCGCGGGCCCGCCAGGTCTTCGGCGGTCGGCTCGAGGTCGCCCTCTTCCTCCGGCGTGAACGGATCGCGCCGGTCGCCGGGCACATAGACGAAACTGGCCGCCTGCTGAATCTCAGGAATCGGCGGTACCGGCCCGGCCGGGCGCGCCTTGACGTCCTCGACGTAGCTCTCGAGATCACGCATCCCGGTATCGGCACACGCCACCAGCAGGGCGGTCAAGAAAATCAGCGCCAACCGCTTCATCAGCCGCCCTCCTCATCCAGGTACCGGTAGGTCTTCACGGTGGCATCGAGCGCCAGCGCCGCGGCACCGCCCCCCTGCTTCTGCCCACGACCGCCGACCGGTTTGATGCGCACGTCGTGAATGGTCACGATGCGCGGCAGCGAGGCCAGGCCGCTGATGAACTCGCCAAATTCGTGATAGGCACCGGTGACCCGGATCTTGATCGGCAGTTCGGCGTAAAAGTCCTTGGGCACCTCGCCGGTGGGCTGGAACAGCTCGAACTCGAGCCCCGCGCCGAGCCCCGTCTGCGAGACGTCGACCAGCAAGTCGGCCACCTCGGTCTTGTCGGGCAGTTGCCGCAGCATCGCCCCGAACGACTCGCGCATCTCGGCGAGCTGCTGGCGGTAGGCGTCCAGGTTGACCGCCTTGGCCTGTTTGTTCTCAAATTCCTGCCGCAGGTCGACCTCGGTGCGCTGGATGCGCTCGAGGGCGACGTACTGGTCCTTGATGTCAAGGTAGTAGCCGCCTGCGATGACGCCGGCACCCAGAATGAGCACCACGATCAGCTTGACCACCATCGGCCAATCACCGGCGTTGCTCAGGTCGAGTTCGTTGAGTTCCTGCCAGTTCATCCTTCCGCCCCTGCCTGCTGCTGCGCCTTGGGAACGACCTGTTTGACGGTCAGACGGAACACGCTCATGTCCGCCTGCGTCTTGTCCTTGGATTCGATCACCTTGAGCTGGGGGTCGCCCAGCCAGGGGCTGCGCTCGACGTTGCGCATGTAGGCCGAGACGCGCGCGTTGGACTGGGCCCTGCCCACCAGCGCCACGGCGCCGCCGGTCTGGATCACCTCGGTGAGCAGCGTGCCGTCGGGCAAGGTCTCGACCAGTTCGTCGAACAGGTGCACGATCCGGGGCCGGCTCACCTGCAGGTCCTGGATCACGTTCATGCGCGCGATCAGCTGGTTGCGGGTCTTCTCGAGCGCCTGGATTTCCTTGATCTGCTTGTCGAGCTGGGCAATCTCGCGCTCGAGAAACGCGTTACGCTTGCGCTGCTGGTCCATGAGGGCTTCGTTGTAGAAGTGCCACCAGCCGACCAGCACCAGCGACACGACGACGCCGACCACCAGCATCATGCCGAACTCCCGCTTGCGTTGGCGGCGCAGACTCTCGCGCCAGGGGAGTAGGTTGATGCGTGCCATCAGTCGAAACTCCTTAGTGCGAGACCACAGGCGATCATCATCGCCGGCGCGTCGTTACTGAGGGCTTGCGCCTTGACCTTCGGCCCGACGGACATGTTGGCGAAGGGGTTGGCGATGATCGTTTCCACCGCCAGGCGCTCCTGCACCAAGTCGTCGATGCCGGGGATGGACGCGCAGCCGCCGGCCAGCACGATCAGGTCGACACGGCTGTGGGCGCTGGCCGAGAAGAAGAACTGGATCGAGCGGTTGACCTGCTGGGCCATCGCCTCCTTGAAGGGCTCCAGCACCTCGGGGACGTAGTTGTCGGGGAGACCGCCCTGGCGCTTGGCCATTCCCGCCTCCTCCATCGACAGCCCGTAGCGGCGCTGAATCTCCTCGGTCAGCTGCCGACCGCCGAAGTTCTGTTCGCGCGTGTACACGATCTTGCCGTTGTGCAGCACGTTGAGGGTGGTCGTCGTGGCGCCGATGTCGGCCACCGCCACCGTCTGGTCCTCACCGTCGGACGTCCAGTCGTCGAGCAGCCGTCGGCAGGCGTTTTCCATCGCGTAAGCCTCGACGTCGACGATGTCGCAGGTCAGTCCGCCGGCGGCCAGCGCGGCGACCCGGTTGTCGACGTTCTCGCTGCGCGAAGCGGCCAGCAACACCTCGACCATCTCGGGATTCTTCTCCGACGGGCCCAGCACCTCGAAGTCGAGGTTGACCTCTTCGAGCGGGTAAGGGATGTACTGGTCGGCCTCGAGCTGGATCTGGGCCTCCATGTCGCGGTCGCTCAGCGAGGCCTGCAGCGGGATCAGCTTGGTGATCACCGCAGAGCCGGACACCGCGACCGCGCAGTGTTTGTTGCGGGTGCCGGCCTTGCGCAGCACGCCGCGCACGGCCTTGCCGACGGCCTCGATGTCGACGATGTTTTTCTCGACCACCGAGTTGGGGGGCAGCGGCTCGACGGCGTAGCTCTCGACCCGATAGCGGGCGCCGCCACGACCGGCATGCTGACTCACTTCCAGCAACTTCACTGCCGTCGAACTGATGTCCAGCCCGAGCATGACGGGCTTCTTACGCGAGAATAGGCTCATAGATGCCTGGTTCCGTGTTCCCTTGGCGACCCGGGCGATCGCTCGATGGCGACTTTCCTGCCCTGCTTGGTGACTGGTAGCGGCACCATAGCGCAATCGCTTTAAGTATTGTGGTTAACTTTCTCTCTCAACGCGAAAATTCCGGGTGCTTGCCGCGCGCTTCCAGCCTTTGCTTCCTAAAAGTAACACGCCGGGCGAGGAAATCTAATCCAACGCTGTCAAGAAGCGCGTGCCACGCCGTTCGACGTTCGCTCTGTTACCATCGGCCGCGGCGGCCGGGGGCTGAATCCCGACCTGCCGTCCCTGCCCCAAAACGTGAACCAGCGCATGAAGTGGCCCCTACGCATCCTCACATTCGGTCTCAGCCTCGCACTCGTCGGCGCCATCGGTGCCGCTGTCGTTATCGGCGGCGCCTACTACTATCTTGAGCCGCAATTGCCGTCCATCGAGAATCTGCGTGACGTCCGCCTGCAGGTACCGCTGCGCGTGTACAGCGCGGACGACAAGCTGATCGCCGAGTTCGGCGAGAAGCGGCGCCTGCCGGTCGCCTACGCGGAGGTGCCCGCCGCCATGGTGCACGCGATCCTGGCGGCCGAAGACGACGGCTTCTTCTCCCACCCCGGGGTCGACTTCAAGGGCCTGCTGCGCGCCGGGGTTCAGCTGATCCTCACCGGCGAGCGCCGCCAGGGCGGCAGCACCATCACCATGCAGGTCGCACGCAACTTCTACCTGACGCGCGAAAAGACTTTCACCCGTAAGCTGAACGAGATCTTCCTTGCGCTGCGCATCGAGCAGGACCTCACGAAGGAGGAGATCCTCGAGCTGTACGTGAACAAGATCTATCTCGGTCACCGCGCCTACGGCGTCGGCGCCGCGGCACGCGTTTACTACGGCAAAACGCTCGGGGAGCTCGACCTGGCCGAAACGGCGATGATCGCCGGGCTGCCCAAGGCACCGTCGCGCTACAACCCGATCGCGGACCCGGCGCGGGCGATCCAGCGCCGCAACTACGTGCTCGGCCGAATGCTGGAACTCGGTTACGTCGATGCCGCCGCGCACGCCGCGGCCACGGCGGCCCCGGTGACCGCCAGCCTGCACGCCGCCGATATCGAGACCGAGGCGCCCTACGCGGCGGAAATGGTGCGCGCGCAGCTGTTCGAGGCGCACGGAGAAGACGCCTACACCAATGGCTACGTGGTGCACACGACCATCGACAGCCGACACCAGACGGCCGCCAACCGGGCCCTGCGCAACGCGCTCGACGCCTATGACCGTCGCCACGGCTACCGCGGCCCGGAGGGTCGGGTGACGCTCGCGCCGGACGACACGGACGGCCTCGATCAGGCGCTGCGCGAGCGCTCCCGGGTCGGCGAACTGCGGCCCGCGGTCGTGACCGCGGTCGACGGCCAGGCCGCCACGGCCTACCTGGGCGACGGGCTCAGCGTCACCCTGCCCTGGGACGGGCTCGAGTGGGCCCAGCCCTACGTCAACCAGGACCGGCGCGGCCCGGCGCCCAAGCAGGCCGCCGACGTGCTCGCCCCCGGCGACCTGATTCGGGTGCGCGAGTGGCAACCCGAGGAGGGCGGCGAAACGGCCTGGCGGCTGGCGCAAATCCCGGAGATTTCGGGGGCGCTGGTGTCGCTGCGCCCGGGCGACGGCGCGATCTTGGCGCTGGTGGGCGGCTACGACTTTTACAGCAGCAAGTTCAACCGGGCGACCCAGGCTAAGCGCCAGCCCGGTTCCGGCTTCAAGGCCTTCATCTACTCCGCGGCGCTCGAGGCCGGCTTCACCCCTGCCAGCCTGATCAACGACGCGCCGGTGGTCATCGCCGATGCCAGCCTGGAGGACGACTGGCGGCCGGAAAACTATAGCGGCAAGTTCTTCGGCCCCACCCGGCTGCGGCTTGCGTTGACCAAGTCGCGCAACCTGGTGTCGATCCGCCTGCTGCGCAGCATGGGGATCGCAGCCGCGGTGGAGCACATCAGCCGCTTCGGCTTTGCCCCCGAGGACCTGCCGCGCAACCTCTCGCTGGCGCTCGGCAGCGCGGCGGTAACGCCGCTGGAGATGGCGCGCGGCTACGCGGTGTTAGCCAACGGCGGCTACCTGATCGAGCCCTACCTGGTGGCCCGGATCACTGAGGACGACAAGGGCGAGGTGTTCGTCGCCAACCCGCCGATCGTCTGTCCGGACTGCCGTGCGGACCAACCGCCCGCCGGCGATACCGCGGCGGCGGACGACGGGCCAGGAGACGCCGCGCCAGCGTTGGCGCCGCGCGTCATCTCGCCGGAAAACCGCTTTCAGATGTACTCGATGATGCAGGACGTCATCCGGGCTGGCACGGCCACCCGGGCCCGCAGCCTTGGGCGCAAGGACCTGGCCGGCAAGACGGGCACCACCAACGATCAGCGCGACGCCTGGTTCAACGGCTACAACCAGGCGCTGGTGGCGGTCGTCTGGGTCGGCTTCGACTCGAACGCCGAACTCGGCCGCGGCGAGGTCGGCGGCAAGGCCGCCCTGCCGGCGTGGATCGAGTACATGGAAACGGCGCTGCAGGACGTGCCCGACCTACCCCCGGAGATGCCGGAGGGCATGGTGACGGCGCTCATCGACCCGGACACCGGTGAGATCGCCTCCGCCAGCGAACCGGGCGCCATCGAGGAGGTGTTCAGGGCCGAAAACATTCCCGCGTCGGGCAGCGGCGCGACGGCGGCACCGATCGGCGGCAGGCGCGGCGGCGGCAGCACCCAGGCGCCGCCCGTCGAAGACCTGTTCTGAGGCGCGCGTGGCGACCCGACGACGCCGCGACGGCATCGCCGCGCGCATCACGGCGGAGGCCGCCCGCCTGGCACTGGACGAGCGCCGGGTGGACCTGGCGGCGATTCGCCGCAAGGCGGCGCAACACCTCGGCTGCAACGATCAACGCGCCTGGCCCGAACTCGCCGAGGTCGCGGCCGCGATCAAGGCCGAGCAGCGTCTGTTCCGCGGGCCGGCACAGGCCGCCGCGCTGGTGCGGCTGCGCCGCCTGGCCGCGGCGGCGATGCAGACCTTCGCCGCCTTCGCTCCCAGGCTGGTCGGGCCGGTGCTCGAGGGCACGGCCGACGAGCACACCCCGGTTCGCCTGCTGCTGCAGGCGGAGACGCCCGAAGACGTCATCTTCACCCTGACCGACCACAAGATCCCCTGGCGGGCAAACGACGTACGGTTGTTCTTCCCGCGCGGCCGACAGGAAACCCGACCCTGCCTGACCTTTCAGGCGGGCGACACGCGCATCGAACTGATCGTACTCGGACCATCCGACCGGGCGAACCCGCCCGTGGACCCCGAGCGGGATCGACCGCTGCGCAGCGCGACGCTGGAGCGCCTCAGCACGGAGCTGCGCAACGCCGATTAGCGTTCGGCCGAAAGGCGACCGCACTGTGGCATGCCGCGCGGGCCGCCCCCTTACCCGCGCTCCGCGATCGACACGTAGTCCCGCGCCGGCGCACCGTTGTAGATCTGCCGCGGCCGCCCGATGCGGTGCTTCGGGTCGGCGATCATCTCCATCCAGTGCGCCACCCAGCCGACGGTGCGGGCGATGGCGAACATTACGGTAAACATGGTGTCGGGGATACCGAGCGCCCGGTAGATGATGCCGGTGTAGAAGTCGACGTTGGGGTAGAGCTTCTTCTCGATGAAGTACTCGTCACGCGCCGCGATCTCGTCGAGGCGCATGGCCAGCTCGAACAGCGGGTTGTTGCTGTCGGCCAGCTTCTCCAGCACCTCGCGGCACACCTGGCGCACGATCTTGGCCCGCGGGTCGTAGTTCTTGTAGACCCGGTGGCCGAAACCCATGAGCCGGAACGGGTCGTCCTTGTCCTTGGCCTTGGCCAGGAACTTGTCGATGTTCGACACGTCGCCGATCTCCTCCAGCATCCGCAGCACGGCCTCGTTGGCGCCGCCGTGTGCGGGCCCCCACAGCGACGCAATGCCGGCGGCGACGCAGGCGAAGGGGTTGGCGCCCGAGCTGCCGGCCAGACGCACGGTCGAGGTCGAGGCGTTCTGCTCGTGGTCGGCGTGCAGGATGAACAGCAGATCGATCGCGCGTTCGGCCAGCGGGTCGACCTCGTAGGGCTCGCAGGGGGTGGCGAACATCATCTGCAGGAAATTGCCGGTGTAGGTCAGTTGGTTCTGCGGGTACATCACCGGCTCGCCGACGCTGTGCTTGAAGCACGCGGCAGCTATGGTGGGCATCTTGGCGATCATGCGGTGGGCGCTGATCTCGCGGTGCTGCGGGTCGTAGATGTCGGTCGAGTCGTGGTAGAAGGCGGACAGCGAACCGACCACGCCGACCATCATGGCCATCGGGTGGGCGTCGTAGTGGAAGCCCTCAAAAAAGCGCAGCAGCGACTCGTTGATCATGGTGTGGCGCGTAATCACGCGCTCGAACCGGCGCAGTTCGATGTCGGTCGGCAGTTCGCCGTACAACAGCAGGTAGGCGACCTCGACGAAGCTGCTGTGCTCGGCCAGCTGCTCGATCGGGTAGCCGCGGTAGCGCAGGATGCCCTGCTCGCCGTCGATGTAGGTGATCTGGCTGTGGCAGCTGGCGGTGGAAACGAAGCCCGGGTCGTAGGTGAAGACCCCGCCTTCGCGGTACAGCGGCGCGATGTCCACCACGTCCGGGCCATCGGTACCGCTCACCACATCCAGCGCCAGGGGCTCCGTCCGATGCGGCAGGGTCAGGGTCGCTTTCTTGTCCGACATCTTTCCACTCCTTCACGATTCGCGGCGCGTCACCCCGCGGGGCCGCGTGCCGTACCTAGCGGGGCAGCGCCATCGTGGGCTGCCTGCGGTGCGCAAAAAGGGAAGTCCGGTCCCGGCCTGCCGGGTGTCGGTCGGCCACCGGAGACAAGCGCACATGGTACCACCGCCGGCCCCGCCGCCCACCCCGGGGCGGGACCGGGCAGGGTCTCGGCGTCAGAGCGGCGGGTAGTGCGCCGGCCACTCGCCGCGGGCGACGCCGCTGGCCATGGCAGCCCGCGCCACGGCCGGCGGAATCACCTCGCGCAGCCGCGGGTCGAAGGGCTTCGGCAGAATGTAGTCGGGGCCGAAGCTCAAGCTCTGCAGAGCGTAGGCCTCCAGCACGCTGTTCGGCACCGGCTCGTGGGTGAGGTCCTTGAGGGCCTGCACCGCCGCGATCTGCATGTCCTCGTTGATGCGCCTGGCGCGGACATCCAGCGCGCCGCGAAAGATGAAGGGAAAACCGAGCACATTGTTCACCTGGTTCGGGTAGTCCGAACGGCCGGTCGCCATGATCAGGTCGTCACGCACCTCGGCGGCGACTTCCGGGCGGATCTCCGGCACGGGATTGGACAACGCGAAGACCACCGGGCGTGCGGCCATGGACGCCAGCATGCCTCGGGTCACCAGGTCGGGCCCGGACACCCCGATGAAGGCATCGGCACCGTCCATGGCGTCTTCCAGGGTGCGCCTGTCGGTGTCGGCGGCGACCATGAACTTGTAGGGGTTCAGGTCCTTGCGGCCGGTGTGGATGACGCCCTTGCGGTCGAGTACGAAGATGTGGTCGCGGTGGGCGCCCATCGACATCAGCAGTCGCACCGACGCGATGCCGGCGGCGCCCGCCCCCAGCACCACCACGCGCGTGTCGTCGAGCCGCTTGCCCTGCAGTTCGAGGGCGTTGAGCAGGCCCGCGGCGATGATGATCGCCGTGCCATGCTGGTCGTCGTGGAAGACCGGGATGTCGAGCTGTTCGATCAGCGCCTGCTCGATCTCGAAACAGTGCGGCGCGGCGATGTCCTCGAGGTTGATGCCGCCGAAGGTCGGGGCGATGCGCATCACCGTCTCGATGAACTCCTGCGGGTGCTCGGCCTGCACTTCGAGGTCGAACACGTCGATGTCGGCGAAGTGCTTGAACAGCACGCCTTTGCCTTCCATCACCGGCTTGCCGGCCAGCGGCCCGACGTTGCCGAGCCCCAGCACGGCGGTGCCGTCGGTGATGACGCCGACCAGGTTGCCCTTGTTGGTGTAGCGGTAGGCGTCGTCGGGATTGGCGTCGATCTTGCGCACCGGCTCGGCGACCCCGGGCGAGTAGGCCAGCGCCAAGTCCCGCGCGGTCTCGGCCGGTTTGGTGACGGTCATGGCGATCTTGCCCGGCCGCGGCTTGGCGTGGTACTCGAGCGCGGCGCGGTTGAGTTCGAAATCGGCGTCCTTCTCGGAGACTTCGCTCATGTCAAAATCGCTCCTCGACGGCGACGGTGGACGATGATGCTGCATCGCAGCAAGGCCTGAATTCTAGACCCGGTCCACGTGTTGTCAAATCAGCCGGAAAAGCCGCAGCGCGACATCAACGGCGATACTTCTTGCGGAACTGGTCCACGCGGCCCGCAGTGTCGACGATCTTCTGCTGCCCGGTGAAGAACGGGTGGCAGGCGGAGCAGACTTCCACGTGCAGGTCGCGGCCCGCCGTCGAGCGCGTCGTGAAGGTGTTGCCGCAACTGCAGGTCACAGTGATCTCTGAGTACTTGGGGTGGATGTCCGCTTTCATTTCCGTCTCCGGCCGGCGAGGCCGCTGCTGCCCGTATGGTGTGATTGGTGCGCACCCTGAGGTACGCGAAGAACCGTGCATTTTAAAGAACCGTCCCGCACCCCGCAAGTCCTGCGACAACGTTCAGGAGGGTCGGTCGGCCAGGGGCTGCGCGGAGATCAGCCGGTCCAGCCGCACCCGGCGGACCAGGCCATCTGCCTGCTGCAGCAGCAGGTACTCCACGCCCCGCTCGCTCAGCAGGTCCCGGATGCGGCCGCGCAGGGTCTGCGCCGGACCGTGCAGGCGCAACTCGACCGGCGTGCCGCGCAAAGCCAGCACCTCAAGTTCACTGTAGCTCGCGCAGGCGATCGGCCGATAGTCAGTCGTCGTCACGGCCCAGCTCCAGGCGATAGCCGCCCGTCCAGACCTCGAG
>JARRQB010000024.1:10122-11959 GCA_037382265.1 Gammaproteobacteria bacterium
CAGCACGTGCTGCAGTCCTCGACGTACTGCTGCGAACCGCCGGACAGGTCCACCAGCAACTCGATCGCGGCGCCGCAGTAGGGGCAGCAAGCCTGGTGGCTGTGCAGGGCCTCGCTCACGCCGGCTCGAACAGGCTCACCAGGTCGTCGAGGAACCGCCAGCCGAGATCCGTGGCCCGCAGCCGATCTGCCGCCAGCAGGCCGCGCGCCCGGGCCTCGGCGAGCGGCGCGGCCAGCAGCGCCAGGCGCTGGCCAGTGCGGGCCTCGAACAGCGCCTCGTCCACCCCTTCGCGCAGCCGCAGCGCGTTGAGCATGAACTCGACGCCGAGTTCTCCGACCGTCAACTCCCGCGCCCCGGCCGTGGCCGCCGGGCGCCCTGCCGCCGCCAGATAGTCGGTCGGGTGGCGTACCTTGTGGCGGCGCTCGATGCGGCCGTCCGCTCGGGTCAGTTTGCCGTGCGCCCCGGCCCCGATGCCGAGATAGTCGCCGAAGGTCCAGTAGGTGGTGTTGTGGCGGCAGTTTCGACCCGGCCGCGCATAGGCCGAGACCTCGTACTGGCGCAGCTCCGCTGCAGCCAGGCGGGCCTGCCCCGCCTCCTGCATGTCGGCGACCGCCTCGTGCGCCGGCAACGGCGGCGGCGCGCGCTGAAAGGCGGTGTTCGGCTCGAGGGTCAGCTGATACCAGGACAGGTGCTCGGGCGCCAGCTCGAGCGCGGTCTGCAGGTCGGTCAGGGCGTCCTCGAGCGTCTGCCCCGGGAGCCCGAACATCAGGTCCAGGTTGAGGTTGTCGAAACCCGCAGCGCGGGCCCGGGCAAACGCGGTAAGCGCTGCGGCGCCGTCGTGGATCCGCCCGAGCGCGGCGAGCCGGCGGTCGTCGAAGCTCTGGACGCCGATGGACAGGCGGTTGACGCCGGCCGCGCGGTAGCCGGCGAAACGCCGGGCGTCGACCGCTCCCGGGTTGGCCTCCAGGGTGATCTCGCAATCCGCCGTCAGCTCAAGCCGTTCGCCGATGCCCGCGAGCAGGCGACGCAGTTGCGCGGGCTCGAGCAGGCTGGGCGTGCCGCCGCCGATGAAGACCGAGTCTACCGGACGACCGGCGACCGGCCCGGCGTCGGCCGCCAGGTCGGCCAGCAGGGCGGAGACGTAGGCGGCGCCGGGCAGGTCGCCGCGCAGCGCGTGGGAGTTGAAGTCGCAATAGGGGCACTTGCGCACACACCAGGGGATGTGGACGTAGAGCCCCAGCGGCGCCGCGGCCGTGGGCGGGGCCGGGACACCGGGCGGGCCATCCGTGGTCCGGGTTCCCGTGCTCACCCGGTTAAGCGCGGCGCCTGGCACGCCGGCACTGACCCCGCCGCTGCCGGCCCGCTCAGGACGCGTCCCGCGCCCGCACATAGGCCAGCTCGGTCAGGTCGGTGTAGGCCCGTACCCGGGCCAGAAAGTCCTGGTAGGCGTCGTAGACCTTCTTCGACGGCGCGTCCTGTTCGGCGACGCCCGCCACGACCTCGGCCGAAACCCGGCGCAGTTGCGCGAGCACGTCGGGCGGGAACTGGCGCAGTTGGGCGCCGTGCTGTTCGATCAGCTGCTCCAGGGCGCCCGGGTTGCGGGCCGTGTACTCGGCCAGCATGTCGGCGTTCACGACCTTGGCGGCGTTCAGCACGATGGCCTGCAGGTCGGCCGGCAGTCTGGCCAGGGCCTCGCGGTTGACCAGCAGCTCGAGCGCCGTGCCCGGCTCGTGGAAACCGGGGTAGTAGTAGTACTTCGCGGCCTTGTACAGGCCGAAGGCGAGGTCGTTGTAAGGGCCTACCCACTCCGTGGCATCGATGTTGCCCGACTGCAGGG
>JARRQB010000025.1:0-9397 GCA_037382265.1 Gammaproteobacteria bacterium
TCGGCGGGCTCGCCCTGGGCGAGTACCGCGCCCTGATTGATGATGTAGGCGCGGTTGCAGATGGCCAGGGTTTCGCGCACGTTGTGATCGGTGATGAGGATGCCGATGTTGCGCTGGGACAGGTCCCGAACGATCTGCTGGATGTCGCCGACGGAGATCGGGTCGACGCCCGCAAAGGGTTCGTCGAGCAGAATAAAGCGCGGCTCGACCGCCAGCGCCCGTGCGATCTCGAGCCGGCGCCGCTCGCCGCCGGACAGCGAGATGGCCTGGTGATCGCGCAGGGCGTACAGGCCGAATTCGCGCAGCAGGTCGTCGCTCAGCTCCTCGCGCTGGGTCTTTTTCAGCTCGCGGCGCGTCTCCAATACCGCCAGCAGGTTCTGGGTGACCGAGAGCCGGCGGAACACCGAGGGTTCCTGGGCGAGGTAGCCCAGGCCCTGCCGCGCTCTCAGGTGCATCGGCTGGTCGGTGACATCGCGGCCGTTCAGGGTCACGCGCCCGCCGTCGGCGGCAATCAGGCCGACCAGTATGTAGAAGCACGTGGTCTTGCCGGCACCGTTGGGCCCGAGCAGGCCCACGACTTCGCCCTGGTCGACGTGCAACTGGACGCCGTTGACCACCGCGCGGCCGCGGTAGCGCTTGATCAGGCCTTCCGCGCTCAGCCGGTTCACTGCGCCGGCTGTTCCCTGGCCGGCGGTGTGATGGTGATGTGCACGCGCTCGCTGCCCTGGGCCGCCGCGCCGGCCTTGATGCGCGCCCGCACCCGGTCGTACACGATGCGGTCGCTTGCGAAGCTGTCGGCTCCCTTGATCAGGTGGGCGTCGCCGATCAGCACGATCTCCTCGCTGTCGACCTCGTACTCTGCCTGTCGGGACCGGCCCTTGACCGGCTCGCCGCCCTCGTCGGGTTGCTGCTCGAAGTGCACCGGGGTCCCCTCGGCGACGATGCGGGCGGGTTGGCGCTCACGGTGTTGTACCGTAACCCTGTCAGCCTCGAGGCGAAGGCTGCCCTGCACCACGATGACGTTACCCTGGTAGACGCTGCGGTTCTCGGCCTCGTCGAATTCGACGCCGTCGGCCTCGAGCTGGATCGGCTGTTCTCGGTCGTTCGACAAGGCCGCGGCGCCTGCACAAAGCACCGCGAGGAGGACCGTCAAGGCGGCGGCGAGCGGCGGCTGCGGTCGGTTTTTCTCAGCGTGGTTCATAATAACCCCTGACCATGGACAGAAATTTCACCCGGGACGGCTCGCCGAGCCAGGCTTTCATGCCGACCGCGTCGACCCGGTCGCTTTCGCTGACGATAGTGACCGGCGCCCCGGTTTCCGCATAGTTGTCGTTCAGATTAATTCGCAGTCGCTCCGTCGTGAGGCGCGCGGGCCTGACGCCCGGTGCCGAGGCGCGCTCCAGCACCACGTCCTCCTCGAGGCGGACCGAGGCGCCATCGCCCTTGACCCAGCCCCTTCGGGCATAGACCTCCCAGGGTGGCCCTTCCTCACGGTAGACCGTCAGGTGCGGCATGGCCAGTTCCGTGCCCAGTGCATCGCCGTAGTACCTCGCCTCGGCTGCCCGCAGCGTGCGTGCCGGGAGGCCTTCCGCCCCCATGGTCGTGAACCAGGTGTCCCGTGTGATCACCTCCGCGGCGCGCACGCTGGCGGGTAACGCCGCCGGCTCCGTGCTCGGCGACCGGTCGTAAGCCAACCAGCCGGTCAGCCCGGCGACGAGCAGCAGGAGTAAGATCAGCGCCCCGCCCCGGTTCATCGCTCAGGCCAGGAAGGGTGCGAGCGCGCGCCGCAGCGATCCCTGTGCCTCCATGACGAACTCGCAGAACTCGCGCGCCGCGCCGCGGCCGCCACCGGCGGCGGCCACCCAGTGGGCGTGCTGGCGGGCGAGGGGGTGGGCGTCCGCCACCGCGGCCGCGAGCCCGACGCGCCGCATCACGGGCAGATCCACCACGTCGTCGCCGACGTAGGCGATCGACTCGTCGGCGAGGCCCGTGGCCGCCTTGAGTTCCTCGTAGGCCGGTAGTTTCTCGCGCCGGCCCTGGTAGACGTGCCGAATTCCCAGGCTCTCCATACGGATTCTCACCACCTCCGAGCTGCGTCCGGTGATGATGCCGACCTGCACGCCGGTGCCCTGCAGCATCACCAAGCCGTGCCCGTCCTTGGAGTTGAACGCCTTGTACTCCTGGCCGTCGTCGCCGATGAACAGCGCGCCGTCGGTCAGCACGCCGTCGACGTCGAAGATCACCAGCTTGATCCGTTCAGCACGTTTCCTCAGGTCCCGCATGTCCACTCTCTCAGGCAGACCGCTCACACCACGCCCGCCCTCAGCAGGTCGTGCATGTTGAGCGCGCCGGTCAGTTTTCCGTTGTCGTCGTTCACCAGTAAGCAGTTGATTTTCTTTTCCTGCATGAGGAGTGCGGCCTCCGCCGCGAGGCGCTGTGGTTCGATACAGACGCCGCCGGCGGTCATGACGTCCGCCACCCGGACGCCGCGCACGTCGACGCCGCGGTCCAGCACGCGACGCAGATCGCCGTCGGTAAATACCCCGATGGCGTGATCCTCGGCGTCGACGATGGCCGTCATGCCCAATCCCTTGGCGGTCATTTCCACCAGGGCGTCGCGCAGGCTGGCGCCGGCCGCAACCCGCGGCACGCGCTCGTCGCGGTGCATGATGTCGCCGACGTGCAGCAGCAGCCGCCGACCGAGACTGCCGCCCGGGTGGGATAATGCGAAGTCGTTGGCCGTGAAACCCCGGGCCTGGAGCAAGGCGATCGCCAGGGCGTCACCCATGGCGAGCGCAGCGGTGGTGCTCGCCGTCGGTGCCAGGCCGAGCGGGCAGGCCTCCTTCTCGACGCTGACGTCGAGGCTGACCTCGGCCTCGCGCGCCAGGGTGGAGGCGGGGTTGCCGGTCATCGAGATCAGCGGCACGCCGCGGCGTTTGATCAGCGGCAGAATGGTGGCGATCTCCGGGGTCTCGCCCGAGTTGGAGAGGGCCAGCACGACGTCACCCGCGGTGATCATGCCGAGGTCGCCGTGGCTGGCCTCGCCGGGGTGGACGAAAAACGCCGGCGAACCGGTGCTCGCCAGGGTAGCGGCGATCTTGCTGCCGATGTGGCCCGACTTCCCCATGCCGGTGACCACGATGCGGCCCGTGCACGAGAGCATGTAGCGGCAGGCCCGGGCGAAGCGTTCGTCGATGCGGGTGGCCAGTGCGGACACGGCGGCGGCCTCCGTCTCGATGACGGCCATGCCCAGGCTGCGGAGCTTGAGGTCTTCGAGGTTCTCCGCTTGGGGGTTCATGCCGGCCCTCCGAGGGTCCCCGGGGGGACGTGATCGCGAAACAGCCAGATCTGGTAGGCGACGAAGCCGGCCAGCAGCACCAGGCCCTCCAGGCGGTTGATCCGGCCGGGCCCGCGGAAGCCACGTCCCAGGATGTATAGCGCCGACGTGAGCAACAGCATGACCGGCAGGTCGCGCGATAGGACCTCCTGGGACAGAGCGGCCGGGGCAAGCAGCCCCGGCAGGCTCAGCACGGCCAGTAAATTGTACAGGTTGGAACCGATGACGTTGCCGATGGCGATGTCGTGCTCGTTCTTTAGCGCGCTCGCCACGCTCGCGGCCAGTTCGGGCAGGCTGGTGCCGATGGCGACGATGGTCAGACCGATCACCAGGTCGCTGACGCCGAAGAACTGGGCGATGTTGACCGCGCCCCAAACCAGTATCCGGGAACTCACCAGCAGCACGAGCAGCCCGACCAGGAACCAGCCCACCGCCGCGCGCGTGTCGATGCCCTTGGGTATCTCCGCCTCGAACTCGGCTACCAGCGGATCGCCCGCGCCGCGTGCCAGGCCGATGCGCACCACCAGGACCATCGCCGCGACCAGGCCGAGCAGCAGGATGCCGCCGTCGAGCCGGCCGAGCATGCCGTCGCTCATGAGCAACCAGGCGCCTATGCTCACTCCGAGCAGCAGCGGGTACTCCCGCCGCAGGGTGTCTGAATGCACCGTCAGCGGGGCCAGGATGGAGGTGAAGCCGAGGATCAGGCCGATGTTCGCAATATTGGAGCCGATGGCGTTACCCACCGCCAGTCCCGGATTGCCCTGGACGGCGGCGGTGCCCGAGACCAGGATCTCCGGCGCCGAGGTGCCGAAGCCGACCACGGTCAACCCGACCAGCAGCGGTTGTACCCCGAGGTTGCGTGCCAACGCTGCCGCCCCCATGACGAAACGGTCCGCGCCCCAGACCAGGAGGCCGAAACCGGCGAGGATGGAAATGGTGGAGACGATCATTCCGGGAGCCATCTATGACGATCGCGGGCGCCGCATTCTTCCAAAGCCCAGGTGTGTTGTCCAAGCGGCGGCCGACGACCCCGAGACCGCCCGCCGGAGGTCAGATCGCCTCCGTGCGGGTCAGGCCGCAGCGGGCGCAGCGCGAGCGGGTGACCAGACGCCCCTGCTTGACGTCGAACACGGCGCGCTTCTCAATCTCCCACTTGTGGTGGCCGTGGCGGCACAGGCTCTTGCCCTTGTTCCGTTCACTGGCCGACTTGCGCTTGAAGGGTAGAATCTCGCCCATGATCCCGTCGGGTAGTCAGCATGCCTGAGCCAGATGATATCAGGACGGTACGGGTAGGTTGCCGCGGCTGGCAGCGGGTGCCGTGGGCCGGCGACTACTACCCGGAAGACCTGCCGGTGGACTGGCGGCTCGCCTATTACGCCAACGAAGCCGATTGCGTCTTGCTGCCTGTTGCCGTCTGGGCGGGACGCGCTCCGGATGAACTTGCCGGCTGGGCGGGCGAGGTCGGCGAGCGGTTCCGCTTTTTCCTCGAAGGCGACGAGCAGACGCCGTCCCCGGCAGTGCTCGCCGCCTTCGGGCGGGCGCTGGGCGGCTGGCTCGCCACCCGCCCGGTGGACGCCGCGGGGGCGTCGATGACCCCGTGCGCCGTGCCGTGCGGCCGCGGGTGGGCCCGCGGGCGCGGCGCCCTGGTGAGCATCGACGGGCCTGACCGCGACCTGCGCGGCTGGCGCGCCCGGTTCGAGGAACTGCGCGGGTGGTTCGGCGGCTTCGACGAGGTGGCGGTCATTCTGGGGCCACAGGCTTCGCCCCGGCGCGCCCGCGAGTTGCGTACCCTGGCCGAGCTCATGGCGATGTGATCCCGACGGCGCTTGACGGGCCGGGGGCGCGCTGCCCAGAATGCTCGAGCTGATCCCCGGAACCCCTCCCGAGCTCCCAGGGACCGCCGATGCGGCGGAACCGCGACCGCTGCGAATGGCCAAAAGACCCAGAAAACCACCGGCGCTGGTCGAAATCCGCGGCTTGCGCTTCGCGCGCGGCAGCCGGGTGATCTTCGACGGCATCAACATGGACATCCCGCGGGATCGGGTGACCGCGGTGATGGGCCCTTCGGGCACCGGCAAGACCACCCTGCTCAAACTGATCGGCGGGCAGCTGCGACCCGACGCGGGCAGCGTGCGGGTCGACGGCCAGGATGTGCACGCCCTGAGCACCCGGGAATTGTTCAAGCTGCGGATGCGCATGGGCATGCTGTTCCAGACCGGCGCCCTGCTGACCGATCTGTCGGTGTTCGACAACGTTGCCTACCCGCTGCGCGAGCACACGCGCCTGCCTGGGTCCATGGTCCGCAAGCTGGTCCTGCTGAAGCTCGAGGCGGTCGGCTTGCGCGGTGCGCGTGAGCTGATGCCGAGCGAGCTTTCGGGGGGCATGGCGCGGCGGGTCGCCCTGGCCCGGGCCATCGCGCTCGACCCGATGATGATCATGTACGACGAGCCCTTCACCGGCCAGGACCCGATTTCCATGGGCATCCTGGTGCAGCTGATTCGGCGCCTGAACGACGCGGCCAGAGTCACCAGCATCGTGGTGTCGCACGACGTGCGCGAGACGGCCGAGATCGCCGATCTGGTTTACGTCATCTCCGGCGGCAAGGTGATCGAGTCCGGGCCGCCCGAGCGGCTGATGGCCTCCGGGCGCGAGTGGACCCGGCAGTTCATGCACGGGCTGCCGGACGGCCCGGTACCCTTCCATTACCCGGCCGCCCCGCTGGCGCAGGATCTGCTCGGAGACGCGTCGTGATCGACTGGTTGGCGAATCTCGGCCGCCAGGGCATTGGTGCCGTCGAGCGGCTTGGCCGCGCCCACCTGCTGTTGTTGGCCATGTTGGTCGGCTCGACCGAAGTGGTGCGGCGCCCGCGGCTGCTGCTCGAGCAGTTGTTCTCGGTCGGCGTGCTGACGGTGTTGATCGTCTCGGTGTCGGGGCTGTTCGTCGGCATGGTGCTTGGCCTGCAGGGCTTTTACATCTTGTCGCAGTTCGGCGCCGAGGCGACCCTCGGGGTCATGGTCGCCGCCTCTCTGGTCAGGGAGCTCGGGCCGGTGGTGACGGCCCTGTTGTTCGCCGGGCGGGCGGGCTCGGCGCTGACCGCCGAGATCGGGCTGATGAAGGCGACCGAGCAGTTGTCGGGTCTGGAGATGATGGCCGTCGACCCGACCCGCCGCGTGCTGGCGCCGCGCCTGGTCGCAGGCCTGCTCTCGATGCCGCTGCTGGCCGCGGTGTTCAGCATGCTCGGGGTGCTCGGCGGCTGGTTCGTGGGTGTGGGCCTGCTCGGTGTGGACGACGGTACCTACTGGGTACAGATGCAAGCCAAGATCGACTGGGACGAGGACGTGGTCAACGGCGTGATCAAGAGCGTCGTGTTCGGCTTCGCCTGCAGCTGGATCGCCATTTTCCAGGGCTACGACTGCGTGCCCACCTCCGAGGGCGTGAGCCGGGCCACCACCCGCACGGTGGTGCACTCCGCGCTGGCGGTGCTGGGGCTGGATTTCGTGCTTACCGCCCTGATGTTCGGAGATTAGCCGAGCGGCTGTCGGCTGAGCGCTGACGACCGAATCCGTTTTGCTTTTTTCCCTGACAAGGGTTTCAATTTCCGGTCCGGTTGCCTAACCGACGGGTGAGTGGCATGTCGAAGACGCGAAAGCTGGAAGTCATCGTCGGGGCCTTTATGGTCCTGGGCTTCGTGGCGCTGTTTTTCCTGGCGATGCAGGTCAGCAACCTGGGCACGCTCGACACCGGGGACAGCTACACGGTGACCGCCCGATTCGACAACATCGGCGGTCTCAAGGTTAAGGCGCCGGTCACCCTCGCGGGTGTCGAGGTCGGTCGCGTGAAGGGCATCCGCTACGACGAGCAGGACTTCCGGGCGGTGGCGGAACTGAGCATCTATTCTCAGTACGATCAGATTCCGGACGATACCTTCGCCAAGATCCTGACCGCCGGCCTGCTCGGTGAGCAGTACATCGGCTTGGACCCCGGCGGCAGCCTGGAAAACCTCAAGAACGGTTCGGAGATCGTCATGACGCAGTCGGCTTTGGTGCTGGAGGAAGTCATCGGGCAGTTTATCTTCAGCAAGGCGCAGGAGGGCGGAAACTGATGTGGATCCGTGTCTTCAAGGGTGTAATGCTCGCCCTCGTGCTGGGCCTGCCGGTGTTGGCCCAGGCCGAGGATCCGGCCGAACTGGTGCGCGACACGGCGGACCAGGTGCTCGCGGAGGTCGGGCGCAACAAGGCCGAGCTCGATCGAGACCCCAGCGGCATCTACGACATGGTCCAGTCCATGGTCGTGCCGCACTTCGATTTCGCGCGCATGAGCCAGGCGGCACTTGGGCGCCACTGGCGCGATGCCTCCGACGAACAGCGCGTGCGCTTGACCCGCGAGTTCCAGGAATTGCTGGTGCGCACCTACGCGGTGGCGCTCTTGAGCTACTCGGGCCAGCCGATCCGCTATCTGCCGGTGCGCATTCCCGACGATGCCCAGGACGTCATGATCCCGACCCGGGTCGAGGCTGGCGGCCCGCCGGTGCCGATCGACTACCGACTCTACCTGGCGGACAACGGCTGGAAGGTCTACGACGTGGTCATCGACGGCGTCAGCATGGTGACCAACTACCGCAGCACCTTCGCCACCCAGGTGCGGCGCAGCGGCATCGACGGCCTGATCGAGCAGCTGGCCGAGCGCAACAAGCAGTTGCGGGGATGAAGCCGGCGGTCGCTCTCACCCGTGCCGGCGCCGATCGCTGGTCGCTGAGCGGGGCACTGGATTTCAGCACTGTGCCCGAGGCCTGGCGACTGCTCGAGCCCGTGGTGAGCGAGGCCGGCGCGGTGTCGCTGTCGCTGGCGGGCGTGCAACGGGCCAACAGCGCCGCGCTCGGCTTGCTCCTGGAAGCCGAGGAGGTGGCGCGCCGTTCGGGCTGCCGCCTGGTCTTGCGGGACGTGCCCGCCAAGCTGCGCGACCTGGCCGCCGTCAGCAACCTCGACAACGCGGGGCTGCTGGCCGAGGCCTGAGCGCCAGATCGGCGGCTTTCCAGCGCGCCGCCGCTTTGGCTTATCATTACGGCCTTTGGCCAGCGCTCGGGCCTGATTGCCCATGGACAAGTTGATCATCCGCGGCGGCGCCCCCCTCGAGGGCGACGTGCGCATCTCCGGCGCGAAAAACGCCGCCCTGCCGATCCTGGCGGCGACCCTGCTCGCCGACGGGCCGATGACGGTCGGCAACATTCCCCACCTGCACGACATCACCACGACGATGGAGTTGCTTGGCCGGATGGGTGTGCACCTGACGGTGGACGAGAGGATGCGCATCGAGGTGGATGCAGGCGAGATCCGCGATTTCTTCGCGCCCTACGAACTGGTCAAGACCATGCGCGCCTCCATCCTGGTACTGGGCCCGTTGCTGGCGCGCTTCGGGCGAGCCGACGTCTCGCTGCCGGGCGGCTGTGCCATCGGGTCGCGACCCGTCAACCTGCACATCGACGGGTTACGCGCCATGGGCGCAGACATCCAGGTGGAAGGCGGCTACATCCGCGCCCGCGCGAAGCGCCTCAAGGCGGCGCGCTTGGTGATGGATCTGGTGACCGTAACCGGCACCGAGAACCTGATGATGGCGGCGACCCTGGCCGAAGGCACCACGGTGATCGAGAATGCCGCCCGCGAGCCCGAGGTCGAGGACCTGGCCGAGTGCCTGAATGCCATGGGCGGCAAGGTGTCCGGCGCGGGCACCACCACGATCACGGTCGAGGGCGTGCCGAGCCTGCGCGGCACCGCCTACGACGTGCTGCCCGACCGCATCGAGACCGGCACCTTCCTGGTGGCCGCGGCCATCACGGGCGGCCGGGTGCGGGTGCGCGACACCGCGCCGCGGCTGGTCGACGCGGTGACCCAGAAGCTCGCCGAGGCGGGTGCCCGGGTCGAGGCCGGTGCAGATTGGATCGAGCTCGACATGCAGGGCCGGCGTCCTCGGGCCGTCAACGTGCACACGGCACCCTATCCGGCCTTCCCGACCGACATGCAGGCCCAGTTCACCGCGCTCAACGCCGTTGCCGAAGGCGTCGGC
>JARRQB010000026.1:0-15563 GCA_037382265.1 Gammaproteobacteria bacterium
CAACCCCTATCCCTTCCCCTGGACCAATCACCTGTTCCAGGACGCGCCCTCGGTCGCGCTCGGCGTGTTCGAGGGCCACATGCGCAAGATGGCCGAGGGCTTCAAGGCCATTCGCATGGCCAAGCTGGAACTGGACGGCGGGTACAAGGCCGCGGAGCACGAGGAGTTTTTCACCTACTTCAATTGGCAGCAGTTCGACGAGGGAGAGTGGCGGCTGTGCCCGCCCGTGGTCAGCGTCGGCGGCGACGGCGCCATGTACGACATCGGTTTCCAGAACCTCTCGCGCGTGCTGGCCTCGGGCCATCCGATCAAGGTCCTGGTGCTCGACACCCAGGTCTATTCCAATACCGGTGGGCAGGCCTGCACCTCGGGATTTATCGGCCAGGTGGCCGACATGTCGCCGTACGGCAAGACGTGGAAGGGCAAGACCGAGATGCGCAAGGAGATCGGGCTGATCGGCATGGCGCACCGCACCAGCTTTGTCCTGCAGAGTTCGATCGCCCACACCACGCACCTGATCGAGGGCTTCATCGACGGCCTGAACAGCCGCCACCCCGCATTGTTCAACATCTATTCCGCCTGTCAGCCCGAGCACGGCATCGGCGACGACATGTCCACCCACCAGTCGAAGCTGGCGGTGGAGTCGCGCGCCTACCCGCTGTTCCGCTTCGACCCCGATGCCGGCGTGACCTTCGAGGAGGCCTGCTCGATCGAGGGCAACCCGGCGCTCGAGGACGACTGGCCGGAATACGTCCTGAAATATCTCGACGAGCAGGGCAAAGAGGCAGAGTTTACGGTGCCGCTGACCTTCGCCGACTTCGCCATGTCCGAGGGGCGCTTCCGCAAGCACTTCCGGGTGGCGCCACCCGAGACCTGGAACGACGACATGGTGCCGTTGATCGAGTTCCTGGATCTGGACGAGGACGACCGCGAGGGCAAATTCCCCTTCATCTGGGGAGTCGATGGTAAACAGCGGCTGATGCGCGTGCTGATCGCCGCGGAACTGGTGCGCTCGACCGAGGAGCGGCGCACCTTCTGGCACCAGCTCAAGTCCCTGGTCGGCGTGGACAAGATCGTCGACCTCGACGAGGTGCGCAACCAGGCCAAGGCGGAGATGGCACAGCAGCTCACCACCAGCCTGCTGTCGCTGGCGACCAGCGGCAACGTCTCGGCTCTGGCCGGGCTGGATGCCGGAGCTGTCGGGGCCGGCGCCGGCGGCAACGGTGCGGGGGCAGGCGAACTGCCGTGGGACTACGAACCGGTGTGGGTGGAGACGCCCGAGTGCACCGCCTGTGACGAGTGCACGACCATCGCTCCCAAGGTGTTCAAGTACAACGACGAGAAGAAGGTGGTCGTGATCGATCCGAAGGCTGCGCCGTACAAGGACCTGGTCAAGGCAGCCGAGAAGTGCACGGGTGGCTGCCTGCATCCCGGCACGCCCTGGAATGCGCAGGAGAAGGATCTCGAAAAGCTCGTCAAGCGGGCCGAGAAATACCAGTAACGGCGGGGCCTGGGGCTCAGGGCCAAAGGACTAGGGACGACAACGGGCGATGCGCGGATGCGAGAGCTGGAGCATGTGTCGGATGTGTGAGTGAGTCACGATGGGTATCCTGGACCTCTTCAAGCGACACCCTTCCTTCGGCCACGGCGGCATCTACCCCGTGGAGCACAAGGAGCTGACGGCGGCGAAGCCGATTCGGCGCCTGCCGTTTCCGCCTCGCCTGTACGTGCCGTTGTCGCAGCACAGGGGCGCCCCGGCGAGGCCGCTGGTGCAGCCCGGGCAGGAGGTGGTACGCGGCGAGCCGATCGCCGAGGCCGGGGGCTTCGTGTCGGTGCCGATGCACGCGCCGGCGACGGGTCGAGTGCGCGGCATCGAGCTGTGGCCCACTCCGGAAGGGCCGAAGTCGCCGGCCATCGTCATCGACGTCTTCGAAGCCGCGACTCAGGAAGTGCTGTACGACGAACCGATCGACGTGCTGGCGCTCGCGCCAGAGGAGATCGTCGCCGCGGTGCAGGCTGCGGGACTGGTCGGCCTGGGCGGGGCCGCCTTTCCGAGCCACGTCAAGATGCTGCCGCCCAAGGGCAAGACGATCGATACCCTGGTGGTCAACGGCTGCGAGTGCGAGCCCTATCTGACCTGCGATCACCGCATCATGCTCGAGCGCACCGACGCTCTGATCCGTGGTATTCGCATTGCCCAGCGCGCCACCGGGGCGAAGCGCGTCCTCATCGGTGTGGAGGACAACAAGCTCGACGCCGTAACCCAGCTGCGCAGCCGCATCCCGGCCGGCGAGGCGATCAGCGTCGAGGCAGTCGAGAGCAAGTACCCGCAGGGCGCCGAGAAGATGCTGATCAAGAGCCTGCTCGGCAAGGAGATCCCGGAGGGCGGCCTGCCGGCCGACCTCGGCGTGGCGGTGTTCAACGTGGGGACCCTGGCGCAGATGGGCGAGCTGTTGCCCAGCATCCGGGCCCGGCGTCGAACGGCCGGGCAATTATCTGGTCGCGCTCGGCACCCCGGTGCGCTTCGTCCTGGAACGGGTCGGTATGCGTGCGGACGCCAACGAGGTGATTCTGGGCGGACCCATGATGGGCATGACCGTGAGTTCGCTCGACGTGCCGGTCACGAAGGGCGTCTCGGGTGTCGTGGTGTACGAGGCGGGCGATGCCGACCAGCGTCAGCGCATGGTATTCCCCTGCATCAAATGCGCGCGCTGTATCGACGCCTGCCCGATGAACCTCAACCCGTCGATGCTGGGCCAGCTCGCCAAGGTCCGCGAGTACGAGCGGATGGCCCAGGAATATAACCTGAACCTCTGCTTCGAATGTGGCTGCTGCGCCTATGTCTGTCCCTCCAACATCCCGTTGACCCAATACTTCCGCATCGCCAAGGCGATCAACCGCGAGGAGGCCCATTCGAAGTGAACGGCGAAGGCGTACAAACGCTAAGCGGCGGCGCAAAGGCGGCACAGACTGCCTCGGTGTCCTGCGCGCCTTCGGGTCTCCAATCAGTCCGATGCCGCACTCGGCCGACGCAACATGTTTAAAGGCAAACCGGTCGAAATTCGCACCTCGCCGCACCTGAAGCGGCCGCAGACGGTCGACGACATCATGCGCAACGTCGTCTGGGCGCTGCTACCGATCGCCGCCTTCGCCGTGTGGCAGTTCGGCATCAGCGCGCTGGCGCTGCTGGTGACCACAACGGCAACGGCAATGGCGACCGAGTACCTGTTCAGCCGCCTCGCGGGGCAGGGCAACACGCTGCAGGACTGGAGCGTGGTGATCACCGGCATCCTGCTGGCGCTGACGCTGCCGCCGGGCTTTCCACTGTGGATGGCCGCGGTGGCGGCCTTCGTCGGGGTGGCACTGGGCAAGGCGCTGTTCGGCGGGCTCGGCTACAACGTCATGAACCCGGCGCTGGTCGGGAGAGCCTTCGTCCAGGCCGCCTTTCCGGTGGCGATCACCACCTGGACGCCGGCCTTCGCAGCCGGGCGTTTCGCCGAGTTCATTCCGTCCACCCTGGCGCTGCCCTTCATGCGGCCAGAGCCGGTCGACGGTTGGATCGAGGGGCTGCGCATCGACAGCTTCACGGGCGCCACGCCGTTGGCGCTGCAGAAGTTCGAGCACGTCACGGTCAGCACGGCCGATCTTTTTACCGGCATGGTCGCCGGCTCCGCCGGCGAGACCTCTGCTGGGCTGATTCTGCTGTGCGGTCTCTATCTCGCGTTCCGCCGCATGCTCGACTGGCGCATCCCGGTCGGGGTGATGGCCGGCGCGGCGCTGACCGCGCTGCCGTTCTGGCTGCTGGATGGCCAGTTCTACCCCTCGCCGTTGTTCGTGCTGTTTTCCGGCGGGCTGATGCTAGGTGCCTGGTTCATGGCCAGCGACATGATCGCTTCACCGGTTACCCCGCTCGGGGCGCTGCTCTACGGAGTTTTTATCGGCGTGCTCACGGTGATCATCCGACTGTTCGGCGGCCTGACCGAGGGGGTGATGTACGCCATCCTGCTGGCCAACGCCGCTTCGCCGCTGATCGCCGCCGCGACGCGGTCGCGGGTGTTCGGAGCGGTACGCCGCCGCGGTGGCGAGTCGTGAACGAGTCGATGGCCATGCAGCAGGACCCCGGTGCGTCCGCCTTCCGGATGATCCGCACGCTGGGTCTGATCGCGACCTTTGCCGGCCTCACCGTGGTGCTGGTCTACCAGTGGACTCTGCCGCTGATTGCCGAGAACCAACGCGTCGCTATCGAAAGGGCCGTATTCCAGGTGGTGCCGGGCGCAACGCGACGGGTCGATTTCGTGCTCGGGGAGCAGGGGCTGGCGCGCGCTGGGACCGAGGGGGCGAGCGGGGAGGTCGTCTATGCCGCCTACGACGACAGCGGCGAACTCAAGGGCGTTGCGGTGGAGGGCGCGGCTCAGGGCTACCAGGACGTGATTCGCCTCCTGTACGGCTACGAGCCGGCCTGCCACTGCATCCGGGGCATCAAGATTCTGAAGATGACCGAGACCCCTGGCCTGGGCGACAAGATCGCCAAGGACCCCGACTTCCTTGCCAACTTCGAGGCACTGGCGGTCAAACTCGGCGCGGGCGGCGGGCTTGCCGAGCCGATCACCACCGTCAAGCACGGCACCAAGCGCAACCCCTGGGAGATCGACGCCATCTCTGGGGCAACCGTGTCCTCGGTTGCGGTCGGCAAGGCCCTGAACGCCAGCATGCAGCGCATGGCGCCGCTGATCGAGCGGTACTTGGCCGAGATTCGGGCGGGAGGCGAGCGATGAGTCGGCGGTGCCCGCACGGCGTCGGAGTCCGCGCCACACCCCGGCCCGCACCACGCTGTCCGCGGACCGGTCGCGCGTGCGCGGAGCAGCCCAACCCCGGGGATTCCCGGTAGACGACGAGCGACCGACGAGCCATGGCCACACTGCCCAACCAACAGGAAACACTGTCCGCCGACACCTACCTGCGCGGCCTGTGGAAGGAGAACCCGGTATTCGTAATGCTGCTCGGCATGTGTCCGGTGCTGGCGGTCACCAACTCGGTGATCAACGCCATCGCCATGGGGGTGGCGACGACCTTCGTACTGGTTGCCTCCGGGCTGCTGGTTTCGTTGCTGCGCAACTTCATCCCGAAACAGGTTCGCATCGCCAGTTACATCGTCATCATCGCGACCTTCGTTACGGTGGTCGACTACGTCATCCAGGCGATAAGTCTGGACCTCTACAACGCGCTGGGCGCCTTCATCCAGCTTATCGTCGTCAACTGCGTGATCCTCGGTCGGGCCGAGGCCTATGCCTCCAAGCAGCGGCTGAACGTCGCCCTGGTCAACGCGCTCGGCATGGGCACGGGTTTCACCATCGCGCTGCTGGCCCTGGGCTCGGTGCGCGAGTTGCTGGGTAATGGGACGCTGCTCGGCGTGGCCGTGATGCCGGCCAACTTCGAGCCCTGGGTGGTCATGGTGCTCCCGCCGGGCGGGTTCTTCGTGCTTGGCGGCTGGCTGTTGCTGTTCGCGTTCCTGCGCCAGCGGCGCGATCGCCGCCTGCTCGAACAGGGGGGTGCCGCGCATGTCCGGTGAGTCGCTCGGGTTTATTTTTCTCAACGCCGCGGTCGTCAATAACTTCGTGCTCGCGTTGTTCCTCGGCATCTGCCCGTTCCTCGGCGTCTCCGCCAAGAAGGACACAGCCAGGAACAAGGGTCTCGCGACGATGTACGTAATGCTAGTCAGCTCAAGCGCCGCCTACGGGATCAACTGGCTGCTGACCGAGTTCGACATGCTGTTCCTGCGCCTGATTTGCTACATCGCCGTCATCGCCTCGGCGGTGCAGCTGGTGGAGATGTTCGTCAAGAAGTTCAGCCCCGCCTTGTTTCGCAGCCTGGGCATCTTCCTGCCGCTGATCACCACCAACTGCGCCATCCTCGGCCTGGCCCTGTTCCAGACGGCGAAGGAGTACGACTTTCTGCAGAGCCTGGTCTACGCCCTGGGCGCAGGCTCGGGCTTCACCCTGGCGCTGATGCTCATGGCGGGGCTGCGCGAGAAGCTGGAACTGGCCGAGGTGCCCAGCGTGAGCCAGGGCGCGGCCATGACCCTGATGCTCGCCGGCATGCTGTCGCTGGCCTTTATGGGTTTCGCCGGCCTGGGAGGGTCGCATGGTTAAGGTTTTGGCCGCCTCGGCGGTGATCTTCGTGGTGCTCGCGGGCTGGCTGTACGTGGAGGCGTTGTACCGGCGCTTCGCGGCCAGGCACCCCGAGGCCGGTCCGTTTCGGGAGTCGGGCGGCGGCTGCGGCGGCGGGTGCCGTTCGTGCAGCGGTGGTTCCTGCGGCAGCCGAAAGGACTGAACGAACCTAAAGGGGAGAGGATTTGGAATGAGCGAGATCGAAAGCGAATTGGGCCCGGTGTGCGAAGCGGTGGTGCAGAGCACCGTGCGGATCACGCCAGAGGACCGCGACGAGGTGCGCAGGATGACCCTGAGCATCGACGACCCGTCCTTCCGGTTCCGCGAGGGTCAGAGTATCGGCGTGGTGGTAAAAGGCCCCCATGCCTTCGGCAACCCCTATCACATGCGCCGGTATTCGATCGCCAACGGCCGCCAACCCGTGGGCGACGAGGCGGTGGAGATCGAGATCCTGGTGCGCCGCTGTTTCTACCTCGACGAGGTGAGCGGCGAGCAGCACCCGGGTATCGCCTCGAATTACCTGTGCGATGCGCGGCCCGGCGACGCGATCACCATCACCGGCCCCTATCGCAGCCCCTTCGTGGTACCCCGGGACGAGAACGCCAACTTGTTGATGATCGGTACCGGAACCGGCATCGCCCCGTTTCGCGCCTTCATCCAGCACGTGTACGGCCTCAACAGGGAGTGGAACGGTCAGGTCCGACTGTTCTACGGGGCGCGCACCGGCATGGATCTGCTCTACCGCAACGACGCCGAAGACGACCTCGCCAACTACTACGACGAGAAGACCTTCAAGGCCTTCAAGGGGCTCATCAGCAAGCCGTTGGCGCAGGACGAGCAGGCCCTGGGCAACACCCTGGATGACCACGCGGCGGAGGCCTGGGAGTTGATGCAGGATGGCAGGACCTACGTCTATCTCGCAGGCCTGGGCAAGGTCGCCGAGGTGCTCGACAACGTGATGGCCAGGGCGGCGGGCTCCGAGCGTGTGTGGCACGAGACGCGCGATTGGATGCGCCGCGAAGGGCGCTGGGCCGAACTCATCTACGGTTGAAAGGCGGGACCTCGGGGTGATGTCGCCGGCCGACGCGCAACCGGCTTCGCGGGGCGCACCGGCGGTGCGGCCGGTGTTTCTGGTGTCGGAGGGTACCGGCATCACCGCCGAGGAACTGGCCCATAGTCTGCTGGCGCAGTTTACGGGGGTGCGCTTCGACGTCCAGTACGTGCCCTTCGTCAATACGCTGGACAAGGCGGACGAAGTGGTGGACGTGATTCGGCAGGCACAACTGCTCGCCGGTGTTCGCCCAATCGTTTTCGCCACCCTGGTCGACGAGACCATCAGTGCGCGGGTGCGCTCCGCCCCGTGTCTGTACCTCGAGGTGTTCGACCGGTTCCTGGGCAGTCTGAGCGACGAGTTGGGCGTGCTGCCCCTGCGCAAGATCGGGCTGAGCCACAGCCTCGGCGACAGCCAGACCTACGACCGCCGTTACGACACCATCAACTTCGCACTCACCAATGACGACGGCGAACGCCTCGACCGGTTCAGCGACGCCGACGTGATCCTGGTCGGGGTCTCGCGCTGCGGCAAGACACCGGCCTGCCTCTACCTGGCGATGCACTACGGCATGCGCGCGGCCAACTACCCGCTGACGGACGAGGACTTCGTGCGCGGCGACGTACCCGCACAACTGGCACAGGCGCGCGATCGGATTGTGGCGCTGACGATCGATCCGGCCCGTCTGCATCACGTCCGCCAGGCCCGTCGGCCAAACAGCGAATACGCCTCCCTGGACCGCTGCCGCCGTGAACTGCGCGAGGCCGACGTCATCTTCCGCCGGCTCGACGTCCCCGTGCTCGATGCTACCAGCCACTCCATCGAGGAACTGGCCAGCCTCATTCACAAAATGCGCTGAAGCTCGTCGCAACCGCGGGGACGCGACTGCGCCTCGCCAAGCCGCACAGCCGCCGCATGCGTTGCCGTTCGGAGGTCTACCCCGACCGGGGAACAGTCGGTGAGTCACGCTTGCTGGCCGTGGCGTCTCGGTGCGGGCGATGTGCCGGGTACGGCGCTATCGCGGTGCCATCGCCCCGGGCAGAAAAAACAAACGCCGACACGAAGTCGGCGCTCAAGTTTCCCAGCTGGAAGCGGCTTGTTGTTGCTGTTGTCGACTTGTTGTTGTTTCCGAGCGTGAGCTTAGATTACACAGTTCCGTTCCACAAGCTTCCGAAAAGCAGGTTCCGGGCCAAGCCAGACGTTTTCTCAAATTACAGTTGCTTAGCAGTTGGGCGGCGGGCCGCCTGGAATGGACCTGTCAAATTTCCTGACGGTCGTGGCGCCTGCCGACGGCAACACGTCGGCCCCGATCGATCGCGGCAAGGTTTCACGCGTGGGGCGAGGTCCGTAAGGTCCGACCCGTCGCGCCTTCCGACGCACGCCATGACGCCCTTCCGCGGTCGGGACAGCGTAGCCGAGGACCCGCCGGGCCGGGGCCAAACGTGCCAGAATAGGCGGCGTTACCACAGCCGCGTTTGCGCCGACGCGAGCCCCGCGTCGCCCGCCGAACGGCGAGGAGACAACCCAGTTGAACAGGGCAGAACCCACGGCCCCGGCGCCCGATTACGTCGGCCTCAAGCAGGTACTGGCCGGCGTCATCCCTGCCGACCGCCTGATCGACGACCCGCTGCGCACCCTGACCTACGGTACCGACGCGAGTTTCTACCGGCTGATTCCCCGCCTGGTCGTCAAGGTCGTCGACGAGGCCGAGGTGGTCGAGCTGCTGCGCGTCGCCCGCCGCTTCCGCACCCCGGTAACCTTCCGCGCCGCGGGAACCAGTCTGTCTGGGCAGGCGATTACCGACGCGGTGCTCGCGGTGCTCGACGGCACGGCGTGGCGCGAGTGCCGGGTGCTGGACGACGGCGCGCGCATCCGCCTGCAGCCGGGTATCGTGGGCGCCAGCGCCAACGCCCGTCTCGCTCCCTACGAGCGCAAGATCGGCCCGGACCCGGCATCGATTGCCACCGCCAAAATCGGTGGTATCGCCGCAAACAACGCCTCGGGCATGTGCTGCGGCGTGGCGCAGAACAGCTACCAGACCCTGGACAGCGTGCGCCTCGTGTTTGCCGACGGCAGCCGGTTGGACACCGGGGACCCCGCGAGCCGCGCCGCCTTCCTGGCGAGCCACCCCGACCTGGTCGCGCGGCTCGACGAGCTTGCGGCCCGCACCCGTGCAGACCCGGAACTCGCCGAACGCATCCGCGCCAAGTTCCGCATCAAGAACACCACCGGCTACAGTCTGAACGCCCTGGTGGACTACCAGGACCCGATCGACGTCATCGCACACCTGATGATCGGCTCGGAGGGCACGCTGGGCTTCATCTCCGAGATCACCTACCGCACGGTACACGACCACCCCTGCAAAGCGAGCGCGCTGGTGTTCTTCCCGGACGTCGCCGCTGCCTGCCGGGCGGTGTCGCTGCTCAAGTCCCAGCCCGTGGACGCGGTCGAGATCATGGACCGGGCCGCGCTGCACTCGGTGCAGGACCAGCCCGGCATGCCGGCGAGTCTGCGCGAGCTCGGGACGGACGCCGCGGCCCTGCTGATCGAGACGCGCGCCGCCGACCAGACGGCGCTGGCACGTCAGGTCGATGCCATCGTGCAGCTGCTGGCCGGGATCGAAGTCATCGGCGAGGTGGCATTCACGGCGGTGCCGGCCGAGTTCGAGGCGCTGTGGAAGATCCGCAAAGGGTTGTTTCCCTCGGTCGGCGCGGTGCGCGCGGCAGGAACTGCGGTGGTGATCGAGGACGTGGCCTTCCCGGTACCGCGCCTCGCCGAGGCCACGCTCGAGCTGCAGGAACTGTTCGCGCGCCACGGCTATGCCAACGCGATCATCTTCGGCCATGCGTTGGAGGGCAATCTGCACTTCGTCATCACGCCGGACTTTGGCGACCCGGCGGAAATCGAGCGCTACCGCGGCTTCATGGACGAGTTGTGCCACCTGGTGGTCGAGCGCTTCGACGGTTCGCTCAAGGCCGAGCACAGCACCGGACGTAACATCGCGCCCTACGTCGAACTGGAGTGGGGCCGCGAAGCCTATCGGCTGATGCGCGAGATCAAGGCGTTGTTCGACCCGGCAGGCCTGCTTAACCCGGGCGTGATCCTGAACGACGACCCGCAGATCCACATCAAGGATTTCAAGCCCATGCCAGCGGTCGACCCGCGGGTAGACCGCTGCATCGAGTGCGGCTTCTGCGAACCCATCTGCCCGTCGCGCGACCTGAGTCTGACGCCCCGCCAGCGCATCGTCGCGCTGCGCGAGCAAGCCCGTCTGGTCGCGAGCGGCGAGGACCCCGAGCGCCTCGCGGCCATCGAGCAGGCCTTTGCCTGGGCCGGCAACGCGACCTGCGCGGCCGACGGCCTGTGCGCCACCCGCTGCCCGGTCGGCATCGACACCGGCGCCATGGTCAAGCAACTGCGTGCGGCCGCCGTTTCCGACCGCGTCGCCCGCGTCGGCGGTTGGTTCGACGAGCACATGGCCGGGGTGACGCGGGCGACTCGCCTTGGCCTGGCGGCGGCGCACGGGCTGGGGGCAATACCGGGGCCGCTGGAGGCGCTCACCGGCGGGATCCGCAAGCTCTCCGGCGACCGCATCCCGGTGTGGGACCGCTGGACACCGCGTGCCGCCGGGGCGATTGCGCCGCCACGCCTCGACGGTGCGGCGGTGACGCGCGTGGTTTACTTCCCGAGTTGTGTCAGCCGTGCCATGGGCACCGCGAGCGCCGACAGCGAGCGGCGCGACCTGCACGAGGTGGTGCTGTCGCTGCTGGCCAAGGCCCGCATCGAGGCGGTGCTGCCCGACCGCGTCGACGGCCTGTGCTGCGGCATGCCCTTCGCCAGCAAGGGCATCACCGACCCGGCGGAACAGGCCCTGCGGCGCACCGAGGCGGCGCTGTGGGAGGCCTCCGAGCACGGCCGCCTGACCGTGCTGTGCGACACCAGCCCCTGCACCGCTCGGCTGATCGAGGGCCTGCGGCGTCCCCTGCACGTCCTCGAACCGATCCGTTTCATCCGCGCACACGTCATCGACCGGCTGCGCCAGGTCGACCGGGTACCGTCGGTTGCGGTGCACGTCACCTGCAGCGCGCGCAAGCTGGGCCTCGCTGACGACCTGCTGGCCCTGGCACGGGCCTGCGCGGGGCGCGTCGTGGTGCCGGAAGAGGAGGGCTGCTGCGGCTTTGCCGGCGACCGCGGGTTCACCGTGCCCGAATTGAACGCCAGCGCGCTCGCGCGCCTGAAGGCACAGTTGCCCGACGACTGCGCCGAGGGCGTGTCGAACAGCCGCACGTGCGAGATCGGGCTTTCACGCCATAGCGGCATCCCCTACCGTTCCATCGTCTACCTCGTCGACCGGTGCTTCGACGGCGGTGGCTTTCACGCCATAGCGGCATACCCTACCGTTCCATCGTCTACCTCTTCGTCCGGTGCTTCGACGGCGGTGGGGACGCGGGGGCGGCGACCGGGAGCTGAGGGGGGAGCCGCCCGACACCCTGGCTCCCGAGACCTGATACCCGGTACCCTTTTGTTCTCTTGCGGCCCACGGCACCCGGCCCGGCTTCGTTATGCTCGAGCAGCTTATCGGCATCGTCTTTCCCATCTTCGGCCTGGTCGCGGTGGGTTACCTCTATGCCCGGCGGCACGCACCGGACATGGCGGCCGCGAACAAGGTCAACCTGGAAGTGTTCACGCCGGCGCTGATCTTCTCGGTGCTCGCTGGGGAGAACTTCGAACTGGCCGCGTACAGCGAACTGGCGCTGGCCGGGCTGGTGGTGGTGTTGGGCTCCGGCATTCTGGCCTGGCCGGTCGCGCGCCTGGCGGGTTGGCGGACCATGGCCTTCGTGCCGCCAATGATGTTCTCCAATTCGGGCAATATGGGGCTGCCGCTGGCCGTCCTCGCCTTCGGCGAAGCGGCCCTGCCGGCGGCCATGGTGTTGTTCCTGGTCGAGAACACGCTGCACTTCACCGTGGGCAACGCCATGCTCGAGGGCCGCGTGCACCCGCTGGTGCTGCTGCGCATGCCCATGCTTCAGGCGACGCTCGCCGGGCTGGCGGTGGCGCTGCTCGGGCTCACTGTCTGGAAGCCGCTGGCCGTCGCGCTGGACCTGCTCGGCGAGGTCGCCATCCCGTTGATGCTGTTCTCGCTCGGGGTGCGCATGCTCAGCGTCGACCTGCAGGACTGGCGTATCGGCCTCGCGGGTGCCGTGGTCTGTCCGTTGTGCGGTCTGTCGCTGTGCTGGCCCGCGTACGCCCAACTCATGGTGTTCGGTGTCCTGCCCCCGGCGGTGCTGAACTTCATGTTGGCGGAAAAGTTCGGCGAGTCGCCCCAGGCGGTCGCCTCTATCGTATTGCTCGGCAACCTGGCCAGCGTGGTCACCATTCCGACGGTGCTGGCGTTTGTGCTCTGAGCCCAACCGCTTCCCCGACCTGCTTGAGCTTGCCGGGGGTTGCCGCGATAATTCGGCGTTCGACGTTGTTCGAACACCAGGCACGATGGAACCGTAACGGTAGCAAGGACGCGACGGGAGAAGCGGCGGGGCGGGGCCCGTGCCGTCGCCGGGGCCGTTGCGTTCTCGGTGCCTCTTGCGGTTCGACTCCACGACAGGGCGGGACATGAAACTCGGCGTTCCGAGAGAAACGACAGAGGGTGAACGGCGCGTCGCGACGACGCCCGAGGTTGCCAAGAAGTTGATCGGCAAGGGCCTGAGGGTCTGCGTCGAACGCGGGGCGGGGACCGAGGCGGGTTATCGCGACGAAGAGTACGAGGCCGCCGGGGTCGAGTTAACCGACGCGGCGGGCGCGCTCGCCTGCGATATCGTCGCCAAGGTGCGCAAGCCTACCGGCGAGGAGATCGCCGGGCTTGTCGACGGGGGCGTCTACATCGGCCTGATGGAGACCTGCGAAGACGACGGCACCCTGTCGGGCCTGCTCGGCAAAGGCGTTCGCGCCCTGGCAATGGAACGTATCCCGCGTATTTCGCGCGCCCAGTCGATGGACGTGCTGTCGTCCCAGGCCAACATATCCGGCTACCGCGCGGTGATCGAGGCCGCCGCACGCTACGGGCGCTTCCTCCCGATGATGATGACCTCCGCGGGTTCGGCCAAGCCGGCGCGGCTGGTAGTGCTCGGCGTCGGGGTGGCCGGGTTGCAGGCGATCGCTACCGCGCGGCGCCTGGGTGCGGAGGTCTGGGCCTACGACGTACGGCCGGAGACCAAAGAGCAGATCCTGTCCGTCGGGGCCAAGCCGATCGAGCTGGACCTCGGCGAGAGCGGTGCGGGCGAGGGCGGTTACGCCAGGGAGTTGTCGGACGAGGCCAAGGCGCGGCAGCAGGCGCTGCTGGCCGACGAGCTGGCCAAGGCCCACGTCATCATCACCACGGCCCTGATTCCGTGCCGGCCGGCGCCGGTGCTGATCACCGAGGAAGTGGTCGAGCGCATGCGCGATGGCTCGGTGATCGTCGACCTGGCCGCGGCCAACGGTGGCAACTGCCCGCTGACCGAACCGGACCGGGTCGTCGTGCGCCACGGCGTCACCCTGGTCGGCCACACGAACTACCCCTCCATGGTGCCGGGCGACGCGAGCGCCTTTTACGCTCGCAACGTCGCCAATCTGCTCGAGATCATGCTCGAGCAGACCGACGACGGCCTGGCCCTGAAGGACTTCGAACAGGACGAGGTCACCCAGGCGGCGCTGGTGCGCGCGTCCTGAGGATCTTCGCGACGCGGCCGTCGAGCCGCGCGTCAACCAACGACAGAGGCTTTCGAACCATGCCGGACACACTGGTCGCGTTGTACGTGTTCGTACTCGCCTGCTTCATCGGGTACTGGGTCATCTGGGGGGTAACGCCCTCGCTGCACACCCCACTGATCGCGCTCACCAACGCCATCTCGGGCATTGTGATCGTGGGGGCGCTGCTGGTCGCGGGGCTGGAGTCCGCCGGTACGACGGCGGAGATCATCGGCTTCTTCGCGGTTCTGCTCGCGTCGATCAACGTCTTCGGCGGCTTCCTGGTGACCAACCGGATGCTCGCCATGTTCAAGAAAGACAAGAAGCGCTGAGGGCTCGGTAATGGAGATCTCAGCCAACACGCAGGCCCTGGCCTACTTGCTGTCCGCGGTGCTTTTCATCCTCGCCCTCAAGGGCCTGACGCACCCGGCCTCGGCCCGCCGCGGCAATTACCTCGGCATGGCGGGGATGGTGATCGCCATCGTTGCCACGCTGCTCGGCAGCGAGGTGAAGTCTTATGGCTTCATCATCGCCGGCGTCTCGGTCGGCGCGGTCATCGGTTCGGTCGTCGCGGCGCGCATCCGGATGACCGCCATGCCACAGTTGGTGGCGGCGCTGCACAGCTTTGTCGGCATGGCGGCGGTGCTGGTGGCCATCGGCACCTTTTTCAACAAGCGCGACGCCGGGGCGCTGATCGGCGTGCTGATGGGTGAACTGTCCGCCGGTATCATCATCGGCGCCATTACCTTCACGGGTTCGGTGATCGCCTTCGGCAAGCTGCAGGGGCTGATCTCGGGCAAGCCGGTGAAGATTGGCGGACAACACCTACTGAACGCCCCGATCGCGGTAGCGACCATCGCGCTGGGCGTGCACTTCGCCCTGACCGGCAATATCTGGTCACTGGGCCTGATGACCCTGCTGGCCTTCGTCATCGGCGTGACCCTGATCATCCCGATCGGCGGCGCGGACATGCCGGTCATCATCTCCATGCTGAACAGCTATTCCGGCTGGGCCGCGGCGGCCACGGGCTTCACGCTGCACAACAATCTGCTGATCATCGTCGGCGCCCTGGTCGGCTTCTCCGGCGCCATACTGAGCTTCATCATGTGTCGCGCGATGAACCGCTCCATCATCAACGTGGTGTTCGGCGGGTTCGGCAGCGGCGACGGTGGTGGCGACGCGAGTGCGACGGCTGCGGCGCACGAGCAGGGCGTGAAGTCCGCCTCGGTGGAGGATGCCGTGTACTGGATGGAAGACGCCGGCAAGGTGATCATCGTGCCGGGTTACGGCATGGCCGTCGCGCAGGCGCAGCACGCGCTCAAGGAGATGATGGAACTGCTCGAGGCCCGCGGCGTCGAGGTCAAGTTCGCCATCCACCCCGTGGCCGGCCGCATGCCCGGCCACATGAACGTGCTGCTCGCCGAGGCCGACATCCCCTACGACAACGTGCTCGAGATGGACGAGATCAACCCCGAGTTCCCGTCGGCCGACGTCGCGCTGATCGTCGGCGCCAACGATGTCGTGAACCCGGCGGCCAAGGAGGACAGCTCCAGCCCGATCTACGGTATGCCCATCCTCGAGGCCGGCAAGGCGCGCCAGGTCTACTTCCTCAAGCGCTCCAT
>JARRQB010000027.1:0-1434 GCA_037382265.1 Gammaproteobacteria bacterium
GTCGTCGACGTCCGAGGTCAGCAGGTTGGCCGCCTCGGCGTCGGTGCGCGCCAGCACCAGGGTCGGGACGCCCGCGACATCGGCCGCCAGGCGTGCGGCCACCAGCTTCTGCACCGCTTCCTGGGTAGGCACCAGCACCTTGCCGCCCATGTGGCCGCACTTCTTCACGGCGGCCAGCTGGTCTTCGAAGTGCACGCCCGCAGCACCGGCCGCGATCATGTTCTTCATGAGTTCGAAGGCGTTCAGAACGCCGCCGAAGCCCGCCTCGGCGTCCGCCACGATCGGCAGGAAGTAGTCGACATAGCCCTCGTGGCCGGGGCCGATGTCACGCGACCACTGGATCTCGTCGGCGCGTTTGAAGGCGTTGTTGATGCGCCGCACCATGGTCGGCACCGAGTCGTAGGCATACAGCGACTGGTCGGGGTACATGGTCTCGGAAGTGTTGCCGTCGGCCGCCACCTGCCAACCGGACAGGTAGATCGCCTCGATACCGGCCTTCGCCTGCTGCATCGCCTGCCCGGCGGTGATCGCGCCCATGCAGTTGACGTAGCCCTTCCGGGCGCCGCCGCGCACCAGCTGCCAGAGTTTCTCGGCGCCGTTGCGGGCGTAGGTGTACTCCGGCTGCACGGAACCCCGCAGCCGCACCACGTCGGCGGCGCTGTAGCCGCGAGTGACGTCGGTCCAGCGGGGGTTTTCGGCCCAGTCTTTTTCCAGTGCCTGGATTTGTTGTTCACGGGTCAACATGGTCGATTCTCCTCGAGTCGGCGGCCTGCCGGGGCCGCATAACGCCTGGTGGGGCCGGACCGGGCACCGCAAGGGCCGCGATTGCGCCACGACGACGCCTGCAGAGCTCCCGGACCCACCCGGCCCGTGCAGCCGCGCCCCGAATGCTTGCCGGCGCGAGTCCCGCCGCGGCGCGTGACCACGACATTCGTCAGCGCTCACACCCATGGCCGACTGTTCTTATGGGTTTTGCTGCACTGCAATAAGGCTAGCGGACGTCCTTTATTTGACAACCCAATTGTTTCAATTCTTAATATTTAAAAATTCAATTGGTATCCGTCGCATGACCAGCGGCAGCAAGGCCCCGTACTACAAACAGAACCGACTCAAGCAGTTGCGCGCCTTCTGCCACGCGGCCCAGGCCGGCAGCATTACCGAGGCGGCCGAGTCGCTGTTCCTCAGCCAGCCGTCCGTGACACTGCAGATCCAGGCGTTGGAGCGCGAGTTGGGCATCACCGTGTTCGAGCGCCGCGGCCCGCGCATCAAACTGACGCCCGAAGGCGAGGTGCTCTACCAGCTCGCCAGCCCACTGGTCGACGGGATCGACAAGTTGCAGGAGACCTTCGCGGCGCACATGGGGAACCTCGAGCGTGGCGCCCTAAACATCGCCGCGGGTGAGTCGACCATCCTGTACGTGTTGCCGCAGGTAAC
>JARRQB010000027.1:1439-2606 GCA_037382265.1 Gammaproteobacteria bacterium
CGACCATCCTGTACGTGTTGCCGCAGGTAACCAAACGGTTTGCCGACGACTACCCGGGTATCCGCCTGCACCTGCACAACGTGACCGGGCGCGACGGGCTCACCATGATTCGTGCCGACGAGGTCGATTTCGCGGTGGGCTCGATGCTCGAGGTTCCGGACGACATTCACTACGAACCCTTCGTCTCCTTCGAACCGATGTTGATCACCCCGAAGGGCCACCCGCTGGCACGGCAGCGGCAGCTGCAGCTCGCCGACATCGCCCCCTACGGCCTGATCCTGCCGCCGCGCCACCTCTCGACCTGGCGCATCGTCGACCTGGTGTTCAGCCAGCACGACTTGGCGTTCCACGTCGCGCTCGAGGCCGGCGGTTGGGAGGTGATCAAGAAGTACGTGCAACTCGGCCTGGGCATCTCCATCGTCACCGACGTCTGCCTGACCGGCGCAGAAGAGCTCGAGTGCCGCACGCTGACCGAGTACTTCCCGACCAGGTCCTACGGCATCGTGACGCGGCGCGGCAAGTTCCTCTCACCCGCCGCCGCGCGCTATCTCGACATGCTGCGGGAGCACTACCTGGCCGGGGAGCAGCCTGCCGCGCTCAGCGGTAGCTGAGCGCTGCCAGCACGGCGGGCCGGTCAGGCCGGCGGCGCCGCGGCCGTCACCAGCACGCCGTCGACGTCCGCGTAGAGCATGTCGCCGGGCAGAAAGGTTACGTCGGCGAAGCGCACCGCCACGTCGCGTTCGCCGATGCCGCGCTTGACGCTCTTGCGGGGGTGCGCGGCCAGCGCCTTGACGCCGATCGGCATGCGCGCGATGGCGCCAGCATCGCGGATACAGCCGTACACCAGGATCCCCGCCCAGCCGTTGTCCACGCCGAACTGCGCCAGCATGTCGCCCAGCAGGGCGCAGCGCAGCGAACCGCCGCCGTCGACCACCAGCACCCGCCCCGCGCCCGGCTCCTGCAGCGCCGCCCGTACCAGCGAGTTGTCCTCGTGGCACTTCACCGTGCTGATCGGCCCCGCAAAGCCTATCGCGCCCCCGAAATCCCGAAACAGCGGCGCGGCGACCCGCGCGGCATCGCCCAGTTGGTCGCAAAGGTCGGTGGTGTTGCAGGCCATCGCTTCCCCCGGTGGCGGACTGGATTGACCGGCATGATGCACGACGGGAA
>JARRQB010000027.1:2670-16254 GCA_037382265.1 Gammaproteobacteria bacterium
AACAGAAAGGCTGGACAGGTCCCTTCCGGCAGCTGTTGCACTGCACTATACTGATCCGCTTGATCAAGCCAGGGTGCCAGCCATGACACCGATCGACGACGGCCTGTACTGCATCGACACCGGCCTGTACCGGCCCAACCACACCGCCTGCTATCTGCTGCGCCACGGCGACGAGCTGGCCTTCTTCGACACGGGGGCGGCCAACAACGTGCCGCAGCTGGTCGAGGCGACCCGGCAGGTCGGGCTGGGACCGGAGGCGGTCCGCTACGTGATGCCGACCCACGTGCACCTGGACCACGCCGGCGGGGCCGGCGCGCTGATGCGCGAGTGCCCCATCGCCACCCTGGTGACCCATCACAAGGGCACCCAGCACATGATCGACCCGACCAAACTGCAACAGGGGGCCACGGCGGTCTACGGCGAGGCCGAGTTCATGCGGGTGTTCGGCGAGTTGGAGCCCGTGCCCGTGGAACGGGTGATCGCGGCTCGCGACGGGCACACCTTCGACCTGGGCGGACACGACATTCTGTTCATCGACACCCCGGGGCACGCCAACCACCACGGCTGCTTTCTCGACACGGTCACCCGCACCCTGTTCACCGGCGACACCTTCGGCCTGTCGTACCGCGAGTTCGACACCGACGCCGGCCCCTGGGTCATCGCCACCACGACGCCGGTCGCCTTCGACCCTGATGCCTGGCAGGAGAGCCTGACGCGCATGATGGCCCTGGCGCCGGTCGCCGCCTGCCCGGCGCACTTCGGCCGGCTCGCCGGGCCGGCATCGCTGGCCCCGATGCTGCGCGCCAACATCCAGGCCCACATGGCCATCGCCCTGGAGGAGGAACCGCGCCACGAGCACGGCCGCGCCGAGCGCCTCGAGGCCGCGGTGGACGCCCTGCTGGTCGGCGAAGCGCTGCGGCGCGCCCCGGCAGTCGGCGAGGCCCGGGCCCGCGAACTGCTCGCGCTCGACATCGGGCTCAACGCCCAGGGGCTGCACGTGTGGCTGAAGCGGCGGGCCAAGCGCGCCGCCGCGCAGTAGCCTCGATCGCCACGCTATACTGGCCGGCCGTTTTCGTCCAACCGATCCGAGCGAATCATGCAGAAACAGACCGACGATCTGCGCATCCGGGCGATCAAAGAAGTCACGCCCCCGCTGGGTATCCACGCCGAGTTGCCGATCAGCGAGCTCGCAGCGCAGACCGTGAGCGACGCGCGGCTGGACATTCACCGGATCCTGCACGGCGAGGACGACCGGCTGCTGGTGGTGATCGGCCCGTGCTCGGTCCACGACCCGGAGGCCGCGCGCGCCTATGCCAAGCTGCTGCTGCCGCTGCGCGACGAACTGCGCGAGGACCTGCTGGTGGTCATGCGCGTGTACTTCGAAAAGCCCCGCACGACCGTCGGCTGGAAGGGTCTGATCAACGACCCGGGCCTCAACGGCTCGTTCGAGATCAATCGAGGCCTGCGGCTCGCCCGCAGCCTGCTGCTGGAGATCAACGAGATGGGCCTGCCCGCCGGCACGGAGTTTCTCGACCTGATCACACCGCAGTACGTGGCGGACCTGGTCAGCTGGGGCGCCATCGGGGCGCGCACCACCGAGAGCCAGGGCCACCGCGAACTGGCCTCGGGCCTGTCCTGCCCCGTGGGGTTCAAGAACGGCACCGACGGCACCATGCAGATCGCCGTCGACGCCATGCGGGCGGCTGCCCGACCGCACGTGTTCCTGTCCATGACCAAGGAGGGTCGCGCGGCGATCTTCAGCACCTCGGGGAACGAGGACACGCACGTCATCCTGCGCGGCGGTCAGCGCCCGAACTACGACACCGAGAGCGTCAACATGGCGGCCGAGGAGATGCAGAAGGCCGGGCTGGCGCCTAAGCTGATGATCGACTTCAGCCACGCCAACAGCCGCAAGAACCACCAGAAGCAGATCGCCGTCGGCCAGGACGTCGCCGGCCAGATCAAGCGCGCCGACCACCGCATCATCGGCGCGATGATCGAGAGCCACCTGGTCGCGGGCCGCCAGGACGTGGTCCAGGGCAAGGCCCTGAACTTCGGTCAGAGCATCACTGACGCCTGCCTGGGTTGGGAGGACTCGGCGCCGCTGCTGCGTACCCTGGCGGAAGCGGTCCGCACACGACGGGCACAGTAGGAAATCAGGCGTCGTCGAAACCGGCGCGTTCGAGCCACGCCCTGGCCTTGGCCTCGTCGCGCGCCACGCCGTTGCCCTCGCGGTACATCATCCCGAGCGTGGTCATGGAGCCCTGCAGGCCCTGGGCGGCGGCGCGTTCGAACCACTCCACCGCCTTGGCGGGGTCCTTGTCCACGCACTCGCCCTCGAGGTACATGAAACCCAAGCCGTGCTGCGCCAGGCCCATGCCCGCCTCGGCCGCCGATCTCATGTACTCGAAGGCGAGCGGCCGGTTCTGCACCATGCCCAGGCCATTCTGCGCCATGATTGCCAGTCGATAGCGCGCCTCGGGCTCCCCGGCATCGGCCAGCGGCCCGAGCAGGCCGGCGGCGCGGCCGAATTCACGCGACTCGAAGGCCGCAATGCCGCTGGCCAGGTCCATGTCGGGACCGTCGTCATTGTCACTCATCGGGTTGTTTCCTTTTCGCTGGTCATTGGTCGGGCGACCCGGCGCGGGCCCCGCGTAGTCCCAAAGGCGTTGCCCGCCGTGCAGGTAAAGGTGACAACGGCCGGCGGCCACCCAGCACCAATCGAGCGCTACCGAGCCGAAGCTGCGCTGCGAGCGATACGGCGGGCGGGTGGCCAGCGCCGTCGCCAGCCCCGCCGGCAGGCGCTTGAAGTCGATCAACCCGGATGCGTCGGCCAGGGCCGCCGGCGTGCGCCCCGGCGTCAGCGCCGCACCGTTGAGCCGCGCGCCCTGCCCGCGCGCCGCGGCAAAGGTCTCGCCGCGTACCGGGTCGTGCACCACGCCGAGCTCGACTCGACCGTTGCGCACCAGCGCCAGCGACACCGCGAACACCGGAATGCCGGCGACGAAGTTGCCGGTGCCGTCGAGCGGGTCCAGACACCAGAAGCCGGCTGCGGCGTCGGCGACGTGCCGTTCCTGCTCGGCACGCGTCATCTCTTCGCCGAGCAGAGGTATCCCGGGACAGGCCTCGGCGAGCGCCTGCGCCAGACGCCGCTGGGTTCCGAGGTCGGCCTCGGTCAGCAGGCTGCCGTCGGCCTTGTGCTCGGCGCCGGTGCGCCCGAAACGGGGCATGATTTCGGTCGCTGCTGCGGCCTCGACGAGGCCGCTCAGCGCCTCGAGCGAGGGGATCGGGATGGCTGGTTGAACCATGGCTTCTAAAGAGTACCGTGCCAACGCCCGCTAACCTCCACGGACGGTCAAGGGTAAACTCCACGCCCGGCCGGGCATGGGGTTGTCCCGACTTGTTGGGTCTGGTGGGGCGAATTATGCTCCAGCCACCTCGTAACGCAGGAGTGAATCGAGCGATGCGCGCGCGACTGAGCCGGCTGATCTGGGTCGTTTGGGTGGTTGCCTGGTCGACTGCGGCCGGCGCGACGACCGAGCCCAGGGATATCTTCGTCGCCGCCGAAAAGGCAGCGAAAGCCGGGGACACCGTCACCTACCGCTCGCTGTCGGCGCAATTGCGCGGCTACGCACTGTATCCCTATCTCGAGTACGCGGACATCGACCGGCAGCTGCGCAGCGTGGATGCCCGCCGGGTCAGGACCTTCCTGGAGGAGTACGCCGACACGCCGCTCGCCGCGCTGCTGCGCCGCGATTGGCTGGACGTGCTGGCTGGCCAGCAACGCTGGGGCGAATTGCTCGGTTTCTACCACCCGACCTCGAACACCCGTTTGCACTGCCACCAACTCAACGCGCTGCTGCAGCTGGGCAAACGCGAGCAGGCGCTGGCAGAGGTCGAGCCGATATGGCTGCACGGCGAGTCCCAACCGGACGCCTGCGACCCGGTGTTCGACGCCTGGCGCAAGGCCGGACGGTTGAACCATACGTTGGTCTGGCAGCGCATCGAACTGGCGATGAGCGCCGGGGAGGTCGGCCTCGCGCGTTACCTGGAGCGCTACCTGGACCCGGCCGACCGCGTCTGGGCCCAACGCTGGCGCGCGCTGCACGACGACCCCCACCGCGCCCTGCGGCAGGCGGACTTCGCCGACGCCCACCCCTACCGCGAGCACATGCTGGCGCATGCGGTACGCCGCCTGGCGCGACGCGACGCCGTCGCTGCCCTGAAACTGTGGCAGACCATCGCCCGGCGCTACCCGTTCGACGCCGACCAGGCCTACGACACCGAGCGCCAGATCGTGTTCCGCCTGATCCGCGAACCCGACGATGACGTCTACGCCTTCGTGCGGTCGGTCGCCCCGCGCGCCGAAGACGTCCGGCTGCACGAGGCACGGCTGCGTGCAGCGCTCTATCGCGGCGACTGGGAACGGCTCGGCGAGTGGATCGCGCAACTGCCGAAGGACGAACGCGGCAGCGACCAGTGGCGCTATTGGCTGGCCCGCTCGCTGGCGGCCCGCGGCCAGACCGCGCAGGCCGCGGCGGTGTACGAGGCGCTCGCGGCTGAGCGCAGCTTCTACGCCTTCCTGGCCGCCGACCACATCGACGCGCCCTACCGCCTGGACCACCGGGACACCCCCGTGGCGGGCTATTGGGACGACCTGGAGCTGCGCTTTCCGGTGCGCCACGCCGACGCGGTCGCCGCCTACGCCAAGCGCCACGCACTCGATCCCGCCTGGGTGTTCGCGGTAGTTCGTCAGGAGAGCGCCTTCATGGACGACGCACGCTCGCACGCCGGCGCGCGGGGCCTGATGCAGCTGATGCCCGCCACGGCACGGACGGTCGCCCGCAAGGCCTACGGACGCAAGCCGCCACGACCCTGGGAGCTGTACGACGCGGGCCTCAACATCAGCCTGGGCACCGCCTACCTGCGCATGGTGCTGAACCAGCTCGGCGATCACACGGTACTGGCGACCGCCGCCTACAACGCCGGTCCACGGCGCGTGCGCAGCTGGCTGCCGGAGCACGCCCTGGACGCGGACGTGTGGATCGAGCTGGTGCCGTTCAGCGAGACCCGCGGCTACCTCACCCGCGTGCTGGCCTATCAGGTGATCTACGAGAACCGGCTGGGCCGGACGCCGAGCCGGCTGTCCGAACGCCTGCGCCCGATCTCGAGCCAGACGACGCGGACGGCGGACACCCGGGCGGACCGCCAGAACGCCAGCTGATCAATGCTCGCCGACCGGCGGCTCGCCGCCCCCGAGCATGCGCTCGCGGACGGCCGCGGCGCGATCCGGCGGCAGCCGCTGCAACAAGGTCTCGATGTACTCCCCGGCCCGCTTGCTGCCGTTGGCGTGCGCCAGCATCAGCCACTGCAGGGCCGCCTCGTCGTCCTGTTGGACCCGCTTGCCGTCCATGAGCAGTCGCCCGAGCGCGAACTGGGCCGTTGCAAAACCCTGGTCGGCAGCCTTCAGGTACCAGTCCAGGGCGCGGGCGAAGTCGCGTTCGACACCGAACTGTCCGAAGCGGTAGACGGTGGCCATCATGTACTGGGCTTGCGCCAACCCCTGCCCGGCCGCAGCCTCGTACCAGCGCAGCGCCGCCGCGTCGCTTTGGCGCACGCCGTGGCCGTTGGCGCAGAGCCACGCGAGCGTCGCCTGGGCCTCCACGTGGCCCTGGGCCGCTGCCCGCTCGATCCAGTCGGCAGCCGTCGACGGTTCCAAGGGGACGCCGTCGCCGTTGCCGTACATGATACCGAGCCGGTACTGGGCCGCGGCGTTGCCGGCCTCGGCGGCCTTGCGCAGGCGGCTGACGGCTACCAGCAGATCGGGATTGAGGGTCTGGTCGTTCAATGCGGGAACCAAGCGATCGGCTCGAACAGCCGCTAGGGTCACACAGCCCGAGACGGGAGAAAAGTCCGCGCAGGCGTAAGAAACGCGGCCGCGCTCAGCGCGCCAGCAGGGCGCTGACCAGACGGTCTTCGCTTTCGACGCGCAGCGCGAGTTCCTCGCCCAGCACAGAGAGGTCGTGCGGCAGGTCGGACAACACCACGGCGTGGTCGCCAGCGTCGTACTTGTCGTTGAATTCTACTGCGGTCTCGCTGGCGTCTGCGATCTGGCCGTAAACCTCTTCGGCCACCTCGATTACCTGCCTTCGGCGTTCCTGGCCGTTGGCGATGCGTTCGTAGATCTCGAAGTGCCCAAAGGCCGAGTAGTCCACCAACACCTGGCAGAACTCCTGCAGCAACTCGATCGTCGGGCGTTCGGCAGTGTAGGGCTCGAGGCCCGCCACCCGGCAGAACAGCACCAGCATTTGGCGGCGTTCGGCAAGCAGTTTCTCGACCAGGTCCTGCGTGGCCAGGCGACGCTCGGTGGGCTGTTGCGCGATGGTGTTCATGTTCTGTGATGTTCTTGCGTCATCCCCCTCGACGGCTAGTTTAACCCCGGGAGGCACCAAGCAGGCAACCAGGCCGTATAATCCGGCAGGTGAGCCTCAGGGGATACACCGGCTGGTTCCTGCTTGCCGCGCTGGCGACCTCCAGCGCGGTTCGTGCCGACGGCACCCAATCGATGGCCGATGCCATGAGCCGCATGATGGACGCCTTCAGCAACCGCCTGCTCTGGAATTCCATGCCGGGCGCCTCCGCGATGGACCCGTCGGGCTGGGCCAGCCCGTGGCCGAACCCGGCACAGGATTGGAGTGCCTTCGGGAGCCCCTGGAGCCAACAGAACACGCCCTGGCAGGCTTGGGGCCAGTGGCCCCCGGGCGCCGGCTACGGCTATTCCCAGGCGGCCGAGATCGAGGGGACCTGGATGGCCAACTCGGGGGCGGTGATGGTCATCCGGCAGGGCCTGGTGCGGCTGTATCTATCCGAAGACCTGTCGCAGGACTTCGAGTACCGCCTCTCGGGGCAGGACTTCATGCTACGCGATGCCCGCACCGGAGCGATCAGCACCTACGGCTACGCGCAGCTGGGCGACCACATGATGCTGCGCGACCCGGGCGGCAACGTACTGCTGCTGCAGCGGGTGCCGAGCAGTTCATGGTGAGCCCGCGCCCGAAGTGGCCAGGCGCCGGGCTCGGCGCTATAGTTCGGGGCCGCGCGTCGAACAGCGGTATCGGAAAGTGAATATCAAAAACGTCTGCGTCATCGGCGGCAGCGGTTTCGTCGGCCGGCACATTACCTACCGTCTCGCCGCCGAAGGCTACCGATGTCGGGTCTTTACCCGGCACCCCCATCGTCACGGTTCCCTGGCCGTATCGACCGGCTGCGAATTGGTCGAGGTCGACGTCTTCGACGCCGGCGCACTCGCCGAAGCAGTGCGCGGCAGCGACGCCGTCATTCATCTGGTCGGCATCCTCAACGAAAGCGGCCGCAAACAGACCTTCCGACGTGTCCACGTGGATCTCGTCGACACCGTGGTGCGGGCCTGCCACGATGCCGGGGTGCGCCGCCTGCTGCACATGAGCGCACTCAACGCCGACGCCGCCGCCGGCACCAGTCAATACCTCCGCAGCAAGGGCGAAGGCGAGAACCTCGCGCATACGCGCGGTCACCCGGACATCGCAGTCACCAGTTTCCGGCCGTCGGTGATCTTTGGCCACGACGACAGCTTCATCAACCGCTTCGCGACGCTGTTGCGCATTCCCGGGCCAATGCCGCTTGCCTGTCCCGCGACACGCTTTGCGCCGGTCTATGTCGGCGACGTCGCCCGCGCCTTCGTCGACAGCCTGAACGCGCGCGACACCTTCGGGCGCCGCTACGACCTTTGCGGCCCTCAGGTCTTCACACTGGAGCAACTGGTACGCTACATCGCCGGTCAGCTCGGCATGCGCAAGTTCATCGTGCGCATGCCGGACGCCGCGTCGCGGCTGCAGGCACGCATCCTCGAACACGCCCCGGGCAAGCCCTTCACCATGGACAATTACCTGTCGATGCAGCTGGACAGCGTCTGCCACGACGACGGCCTCGCGCGCCTGGGCATCACCGCCACGCCGATGGACGCCGTGGTGCCCGAGTTTCTCGCGCACCAGACGCCCCGCGGACGCCTGAACGTGCTGCGCCGCGGCCGAGACTGAGCGGCCGAGGGCCGATCTTCAGAGCCGCGCGCGCAAATCCCGCACGCGAAAGCCGCACAGCGGAGCCGCCACGCCGCGCGTCAGTCCCAGCACCTTGAAGCGCTCGCCCATCTCGCTCGGCAGGGTCAGCAGTTTCACTCCCTGCACCTGACGCAGGTGCCCTTCGACGTCGGCCGGGTCGGAGGCCGCCAACAGCTGATCCAGACCGCAGCCGAGCAGAAAATGCGCCTGGGTCGCGTAGCCGGCGAGTTCCAACCCTACCGCGACACCCGCCGCGGCGACGGCTGAGAAGTCGACGCTCGCCGTGATGTCCTGCAGCCCGGGGAGGACGAGGGGGTCGCCGTGGGCGCGGTGGCGGAAGTGGCAGATCAGCGTGCCGGTATACCGTTCGGGATGATAGTACTCGCGCGCCGTGTAGCCGTAGTCGATCACCAGCGCGGCGCCGGCCGCGAGCCGCTCGCCGAGCGCCCTCAGCCAAGGCGCGAGCCGCAGATTGACCTCCGAGGCGTAGCCGTGGGCAAGGCCGCCGCCCGGCACGTCGAGACCGTGCACGGCTTGACTCAGCCCCGGCGAACGCGCAGGCAGCCAGCGCGGCCGGAAACCGCCCGCGACCGTCGTACCCACGACCATCTCCTCGACCGCGCCGGCACCGACCCGAAAGCGGTGCACGGGCATGGCGTCGAGCACTTCGTTGGCCAGCACCACGCCACGGAAGCCAGGCCCGGGCAGGCCGTCGGACCAGGACACCAGCGGCAGCAGCGCCGGCGCCCGCTGTTCGAAGGCGCGGCGCTGGCGCGCGCGCAGTTCGGCGCCCAGTTCGAGGATGCGATAAGCGGCGGGCAGGGCGTCACGCCGCTGCAGCTCGAGCAGCAGGTCGACCGCCATGGTGCCCGCGCCCGCGCCGATTTCGAGGATCTCCCCGCCACCGATCAAGCCCAGCACCTCGGCGCACTGCACCGCCAGGCAGCGGCTGAACAGCGGCGAGATGTCGGGCGCGGTGACAAAATCGCCGGCCGCACCGAACGTGCGTGCGCCACCCACGTAATAACCCAACCCCGGCGCGTAGAGCGCGAGCTCCATGTAGCGGTCGAACGGCAGCCCGCCGTCGGCGCGCTCGACTTCCTCCCGCAGCACCTCGGCCATGCACTCGACGCGGCTGCGTTCCTCGTCAGTGTAGGGCCCGAGGGCAGCCGGCAGGAGCGGGGCGGTTTTGGCGGCGGGCGGCATCGGCTAGAGTGGGCGGGCAAACGGGAAACAGAGTGTATCAATCGTCATGTGCGCAGCGACCACAGACCGGCCTCTGGCGGCCAAGACGGCCCTCGTCACCGGCGGCGCGGCCCGCGTGGGCGCCGCGATCGCGCGGGTGCTGCACGGCGCCGGCGCCCACGTGGTCGTCCACTTCCGCCATTCGCGAGCGCCGGCCGAGGCGCTGCAGGCAGAGCTGGATGCCGAGCGACCGGGCAGCGTGACCCTGGTCCAGGGCGACCTGCTCGACACCGCGCGCATCGCCGGCGTCGCAAAACGGGCGCTCGCCGCCACCGGCCGGCTGGACGTGCTGGTCAACAACGCCTCGAGCTACTACCCGACTCCGCTCGGCGAGGCGAACGAGGCGCAGTGGGACGACCTGTTCGGCAGCAATGCCAAGGCACCCTTCTTCCTGGCGCAGGCATTGGCGCCCGCCTTGAGAGAGGTCTCCGGCACGATCGTGAACCTGGTCGACATCCACGCCGAACGGCCCCACCGGGAACACACGCTCTACTGCATGGCCAAGGCCGCCAACGCCATGCTGGTCAAGTCGCTTGCCCGCGAACTCGCGCCCGAGGTTCGCGTGAACGGGGTCGCGCCCGGCGCCATCCTCTGGCCCGAGGAGTACTTCGACGACGCGAAGCGGCGAAAGATCCTCGAGCGCATTCCCCTGGGGCGCCCCGGCGATCCCGAGGCCATCGCCGCGGCGGTGTTGTTTCTGGCCACTGCCGATTACGTCACCGGCCAGGTCCTGGCCGTCGACGGCGGCCGTACGGTACAGCAATGAAGGCGGGTTCCGGGGCGTGGCCCGCGTGCCCCCGGGACCCCCGGTCGAGAGGCGTACTTGCCGGAACCTACGCGCGGCTTGCCGGCGCGGCGCATCGCCCCCCGGCTTCCAGTCCCTCCAGGGGCGCCTTCACCATCGAGCCGCCCTCGCCGCGAGCCTGCATCGCCCGCCAAAGTTCGGCGAAGCTGCGGCCGTCGACCGGGTGCCGCTGCGCCGGGGCGAGCTCGGCCAGCGGACCGAGGACGAACGGGTAGGCCAGGACATCCGGGTGGGGCAACGGCTTGCCCGCCACCTCGCCGCACACGTCGCCGTACAGCAGCAGGTCGAGATCCAGGGTACGTGAGCTGAACTTTGCCGTCCTGCGCTCGCGCCCGCGGGCATCTTCGGTCGCGCGCAGGCAGGCGAGCACCTCGGCGGGCGGCTCAGTCGTGTCGAAGCCCGCGACAAGGTTCAGGAAGGGTCGGCCCGCGAAGCCGACCGCCTCGGTGCGATACACGGTGGAGACGCACAGTTCGCCGTACTTGTCCCGCAGCGCGGCGATGGCCGCACGCACGTTCTGCTCCGGCTCGATATTGCTCCCGACGCTGACCCAGACCCTGGTCATGTCGGCGGGTCAGTAGCGCTCCCCACGCTCGATGACGACGCCGACATCGCGCGCGCCGCGCACCGCACCCTGCTTGTTTAGGGTCAGCCTGACCCAGCGCACCCCGAACTCCTCGCGCACGATCCGGGCGCAGCGCTCGGCCAGGGTCTCGACCAGTTGGAACTCGCTCTCCCCCACGAACTGCATCAGGCGCTTGGCAACGGCCTTGTAGTTGAGGGCGTCGTCGATCCGGTCGGTGGCCGCAGCCCTGGCAATGTCCGCGCTCATCTCCAGGTCGAACACCAGGGTCTGGCGGACCCGGCGTTCCCAGTCGTAGATGCCGATAACGGTATCGATACGAAGATCGCGCAGGAAGACGATGTCCATGGAGGTACCCGAAGCGGTTGCCGAACGCGACCCGATGGTAATGCAGCCCGCCGCGCCGCCCAACCGTCGACTTGACCACGTTATTGGCTGCTGCGGAGAATGGGCCCCCTTTGGCGGAGGTCGGCGTGCTACTCGATATCGCTCTCGTCGTTGGTGCCTACCTGTTGGGTTCGGTCTCCAGCGCCATCATCGTGTGTCGCGTCATGGGCTTGCCCGACCCGCGCACCGAGGGCTCGAACAATCCGGGTGCAACCAATGTCCTGCGCATCGGCGGCAAGAAGGCGGCTGCCGTCACCTTGGTAGGCGACAGCCTCAAGGGACTCGCACCGTTATTGCTCGCCCACGCCCTGGACCGCAGTGCCCCGGTGTTCGCCGCCACCGGCATGGCCGCCTTTCTCGGGCATCTGTACCCGGTGTTTTTCGGCTTCAAGGGCGGTAAAGGCGTGGCCACGGCGCTAGGGGTGCAGTTCGGCCTGTCGTGGATGATCGGCGGCGCGGTGGCCGGCGTTTGGCTGATCGTCGCCAAGGTGATGAACATCTCCTCGCTCGCCGCCCTGGTCTCAATGACGGTCGCACCGCTGTTTGTTTGGCTGATCTGGCCGGCGCCTGAGCTGGTGGCCATGCAGATCTTGATGAGTGCGATCCTGATCTGGCGACACCGGAGCAACATCCGAAAACTGCTGAGCGGCGCCGAGGGCAAGCTATCCCGCTAGCGTCGTGCTTCGGCAGGACATCTGCCCCCCCGGCAGCGTGGCTTGCCCGCCCAATGCCCCGCGTCGGAGCGGGGGGCTAACCCGCGGCCGACAGCTGCGTCATCGGCCCGCGCGGGCGCACGTCGAACGCCAGCCCCTCGCCCTGCTCTGCCCGCAGGCGCTGCCAGCCTGCGTAAGCGATCATCGCACCGTTGTCGGTGCACAGCACTGGCCGGGGGTAACAGGCCCGGCCGCCGCGCTCGGCCATCATCCGGTCCACGCGGGCACGCAAGCGCCGGTTGGCGCTGACCCCGCCGGCCATCACCAAGGTATCAACGCAGGTCTGCTCGACCGCGCGGCGGCACTTGATCGCCAGGGTGTCGACCACCGCCTCCTCGAAGGCGCGCGCCACGTCCGCCTTGAGCTGTTCCAGTGCCGCGCCGGCCAGATCCTGGGCGGCCTGCCGCAGCGTGGTTAGGGTGAAGGTCTTCAGCCCGCTGAAACTGAAATCGAGGCCGGGCCGGTCGGTCATGGGGCGCGGGAAGCGGAAGCGGCCCGGGTCGCCCCGCTCGGCAAGCGCCGCGAGCGCCGCCCCCCCGGGGTAGCCCAGGCCGAGCAGCTTAGCGGTCTTGTCGAAGGCCTCGCCGGCGGCGTCGTCGACCGACTCGCCCAGCATCTGGTAGCGGCCCACGCCGTCGACCCGCACCAACTGGGTGTGTCCGCCCGAGACCAGCAGTGCAACGAAGGGGAAGGCCGGCGGGTCGGCCTCGAGCATGGGTGCCAGCAGGTGACCCTCCATGTGGTGCACCGGCACGGCGGGGACGCCCAGGCCCCAGGCCAGACTTCGCCCCACGGCGGCGCCGACCAACAGGGCGCCGACCAGCCCCGGGCCGGCCGTGTAGGCGACCCCGTCGATGTCGCCCCGCGTCAGCCCGGCCTCGTACAGCGTCTGCGAGAGCAGCGGCAGCAGCTTGCGCACGTGGTCGCGCGAGGCCAGCTCGGGCACCACGCCGCCGTAGTCGGCGTGCAGTTCGACCTGGCTGTAGACGGCGTGGGCGAGCAAACCCCGGTCGCCGTCGTAGACGGCCACTCCGGTCTCGTCGCAGGAGGTCTCTATGCCCAGCACGCGCATGGTCGAAAACTTTGCAATCGTTCAGGAAACGGGTAGAATTTCGCGCCTTTACTGCGTGGCCTGCAGACCACTAGGCCGTATTCAATCTTAACCGAGGTAATGATGCCCAGCGTACGCGTTAAAGAAAACGAACCCTTCGAGGTGGCGATGCGCCGCTTCAAGCGCTCCTGCGAAAAGGCAGGCGTGCTGGCCGAAGTCCGCCGCCGGGAGTTTTACGAGAAGCCCACCTGGGAACGCAAGCGCAAGGCCGCTGCCGCCGTCAAACGCTGGCAGAAGAAGCAGTCGCGCGAAACCCGCCGCTTCGAACGCCCGTACTGATCCCCGCCTGAAAGCCCCGCACGTCGTGCTTAAACAGCGCATCACCGACGACATGAAGGCCGCCATGAAGGCCGGCCAAAAGGCGCGCCTGGGCACTGTCCGCCTAATACTGGCCGCGATCAAGCAACGCGAGGTCGACGAACGCATCGAACTCAGCGACGAAGACGTGCTGGCGGTGCTCGAGAAGATGATCAAGCAGCGCCGGGACTCGATCGACCAGTACCGGCAGGCCGGCCGGCAGGAACTGGCCGCGCAGGAACAGGCCGAGATCGACATCATCCAGGAATACCTGCCCGAGGCGCTGCCCGAGGACGTGGTCGCCGCCCTGGTCGAGCAGGCGGTCGCCGCCACCGGCGCCGTTGGCA
>JARRQB010000028.1:0-8885 GCA_037382265.1 Gammaproteobacteria bacterium
AACAACACAGTCAGGAGAGGAGACTCGAACCATGCTTACCCTTGTCCGCAAAGGGCTAGCCGCGCTGGCGGCTGCCACCCTGTCCCTCACGGCCGGCACCGTTCACGCCGACCAGAACTACCTGCTGGCCACCGCCAGCACCGGTGGCACCTACTACCCGGTCGGCGTGGCGCTCGCGACCCTCACCAAGGTCAAGATCCAGCCTTCCTACAAGTCGGGCATTTCGGCGATCAACTCCGCCGGATCGGCCGAGAACGTCAAACTGCTGCGCGAGAACGAGGCACAGTTCGCCATCCTGCAGGGCCTGTTCGGCTCCTACGCCTGGAACGGGACCGGTCCGGTGGCCGCGGAAGGCAAGCAAACCCACCTGCGTTCCGTCAGCATGCTGTGGCAGAACGTCGAGCAGATCGTGGTCAAGGCCGATTACGCCAAGACCGGCACCGTTGCCGACCTGCAGGCCATGAAGGGCAAGACCATGGCGCTCGGCAAGAAGAACTCGGGCACCATCGGTTCGAACCGCGCCATCTTCGGCAACCTCGGCCTCGACATCGACCAGGACTTCGAATTGATGTACGCGGGCTACGGTCCCTCGGCCGAGGCGCTGCAGGACGGTCGCGTCGACGGCATCAACACCCCCGCCGGCGTCCCCACGGGCGCGATCACCAAGCTGTTCGCCTCGGCCGGCGACAGCGTGGCACCGCTCGACTTCACCCCGGAACAGGCGGCCCAGGCCGACGGCAAGCTCAATCTCTGGACGCCGTACCTGATCAAGGCCGGCACCTACCCGGGTCAGGACAAGGACTGGAACACCATCGCTCAGCCCAACTTCCTGGCGGTTCGGGCCGACGTCGACGAAGAGTTCGTCTACCTGCTGACCAAGGCCATCTACGAGAACCTGGATTTTCTCCAGGCCATCCACAAGGCGACTAAGGCGATGGCGCTCGAGAAGGCGCTGGCCGGCCTGCCCATGCCCCTGCATCCGGGCGCCGCACGCTACTACCGCGAAGCCGGCCTGACCATTCCGGCGCATCTGATCGCCGAGTAAGACGGCGCGGGCGGTTTCAAGGCCGCCCGCGCTACCCCGACATGCCCCGGGAAGCCAGCCGATGAGCGCATCCGCACCGGCGGAGCCGAAAGCCCCGCCGCCGCCCGGGCGATGGAACCGCGTTCCCGAAAGCATCGGCACCGAGATCGCCCAGGTGCGGTCCAGCCTGCCGATCTACGTCATCGGCGTGGTCGTCTCGGCGATGCACTTCTGGTTCAACAGCTTCGGCAACGTCGACAGCCAGGCGCAGAACATGCTGCACTTCGCCGGCTTCAGCCTGTTGTGTGGGCTGTTGTACCCCCTCAGCAAGCGCCGTGCCCTGCGCGCGGCAGACCTCGGGTTCACCCTTGCGGTGTTCGCCGGCACGCTGTTCCTGATTTGGGCCGAGGACATGATCTACGCGCGCGGCGTCCGCCTGGAACTGCAGGACTGGATCGTCGGCATCGTGGTCATCGTCGGCGCGATCGAGTTCACCCGGCGCGCCACCGGACTGATCATCCCGGTGCTCATCCTCCTCGCCCTGAGCTACATCACCTGGTGGGGCGCGTACGTGCCCGGCGTGTTCCGTTTTGCCGGCCTCAGTCTCGAGACCACCTTGTTCCGCAGCCTGTTCGGCGACGACGCCCTGTTCGGCACCATCGCCCGCATCTCGGCGACCTACGTCTTCATGTTCATCCTGTTCGGGGCGTTCCTGCTGCGCTCCGGCGCGGGCGACTTCGTCATCCAGCTCTCACGCGCCATCGCCGGCCGCATGGTCGGCGGACCCGGAATCGTCGCCGTCATCGCCTCGGGACTGACGGGCACCATTTCCGGCTCGGCGATCGCCAACACCGCTTCGACCGGGGTCATTACCATCCCAATGATGAAACGCGCCGGCTTTCCGCCGCGGTTCGCCGCCGGCGTCGAGGCAGCCGCTTCAACCGGTGGCCAGCTGATGCCCCCGATCATGGGCGCCGGCGCCTTCGTCATGGCCAGCTACACCCAGATCCCCTACGGCACGATCGTCGCGGTCAGCTTCATCCCGGCGCTGCTGTATTTCCTGTCGCTCGCCTTCTACGTGCGCTTCGAATCCTTCAAGCAGGGCCTGACCCGACCCACCGAGGCAGGCGTTCCGCTGATGACCCTGGTGTTCCGCGAGGGCCTTTCCTTCATCGTCCCGGTCGCGCTGCTGATCGGCCTGCTGGTCGCCGGCTTCACGCCGGTCTACGCCGCGACGCTGGCGATCGTTGCGGTCGTGGTCACTTCCTGGTTCACACCGGTCAAGATGGGACTGCGCGCGATCCTCGACGCCTTCGCGCTGGGCGCCCGCAACATGGTCATGACCGCCGTACTGCTGTGCGCGGTCGGCCTGATCGTCAACGTCATCGCCACCGCGGGGATCGGCAACACCTTCTCGTTGATGGTGACCGACTGGGCCGGCGGCTCGCTGCTACTGGCCATCCTCTTGGTGGCACTAGCTTCGCTGGTCCTCGGCATGGGACTGCCGGTCACCGCCTCCTACATCGTGCTCGCCACCCTGTCGGCGCCGGCTCTGTTCGGCATGATGGCCAACGCCGACATCGCCGCCGCCCTGGCGGATCCCGCCGGCGTCGCGGCCGAGGTGCAGGCGGTGCTCATGCTGGCCGCGCCGGACGCGGTGGGTGCCCTCGGCACCCTCGACCTCGAGCAGGCGACTGCGCTGGTCGCCAGCCTGCCGACCGAGGCGCTGGCGCTGCTGCGGCCCATGCTGGTCGACGAGGCCCGTCTCACCATGCTGCTGCTGGCCGCGCACATGATCATCTTCTGGCTGTCGCAGGACTCGAACGTGACCCCGCCAGTGTGTCTGTGCACCTTCACCGCCGCGGCCATCGCGCGCACGCCGCCGATCGCCACCGGTTTCACCTCCTGGAAGATCGCCAAGGCGCTCTACATCCTGCCCCTGCTGTTCGCCTACACGCCGCTGCTCACCGGCGACTGGCTGGATGTGCTCCGGGTCGGTACCTTCACCCTGCTCGGCCTGTACGCCTTCACCGCGGCGGTGCAAGGCTGGCAGAAACAGCGCCTTAACTGGATGACGCGCCCGCTCATGGCCGCCTGCGCGCTCGGCCTGCTGTGGCCGTTCGGCTGGGAGATCCACCTGGCCGCCGCGGCCGCTCTCCTCAGCCTGATCGTGCTGCTGCGGCGCGGCACCCGCGCGGCAGCCGCCTGACATTTGCCACCATCTCGCCAACACGAAGATCTCGCCATGCCGGACCAGGACCCGACCGACACCATGCAGCTGCAACTGCGCCACGCCTCGGTGCGTCACTACACGGACGAGCCGATCCCCGACTCCCTGTTGCACAATCTGGTCCGCTGCGGTCAGGCCGCGGCCAGTTCCAGCTTCGTGCAGGCCTACAGCATCGTCCGGGTGCGCGAAGCGGCGGCCCGGCAGCGCATCGCGGCCGCCGCCGGCGGGCAGACCTGGATCGAGCGGGCGGCGGTGTTTCTGGTGTTCTGCGCAGACCTGCTGCGCATCGACCGGGCCTGCGAGACGGCCGGCGCCGGCCGCCTGGAGGGCTGGACCGAGCACGGCATCGTCGGCATCGTCGACACCGCCCTGGTCGCCCAGAATCTGCTGCTCGCGGCGGAATCGCGGGGCCTCGGCGGCGTGTTCATCGGCGGCATCCGCAACAATCCGCAAACCGTGGCCGAGGTGCTCGAACTGCCGCACAACGTCATGCCCGTGTTCGGCATGTGTCTGGGCTGGCCGGCGCAGCGCAACCCGGTCAAGCCGCGCTTGCCGGTCGAGGCGGTGCTGCACGAGGACCGCTACCGCACGGCCGGGCTCGACGACCTGCTCGAACGCTATGACGCGCACATGAACGCGTACTACGTGGCCCGCGACAGCAACGCCAGGTCGACGTGCTGGTCGACCGAGACGGCGCGGGCGGTGCAGGGCAAGAAGCGCGAGCACATGCTGGCGTTCGCGCGCGCGTGCGGTTTTTTCAGGTGCTGAGACGCGTCTGGGGTATCGCGCAGCGGCCCCCGGTTTTTGAATCTGTGCGGGCCCTCTGTTAAGGTCGCCAGCCCACCCGGGGTCTTCTTTGCACCACTTTGGTGCGACACTCGCGGTTGCCGATACCGTCGACGCGGCCCATGCCGACGACCTCTCCGTCGTCGCGCCGCGTCCCCCGCGGCCCTTGGCTGCGTCACGAATCCAGGAGGACAACACCATGAACCGGACACAGGTTCTTGCCCGCCAGCGCGCCGCATCAGGGCGCACCCCGGAGGCGCGGCGCTTCAAGGTCTACACGCAGCGCGACCTGGCGGATATCCCGCAGATCGCGCGGCTGCCGGAGCAGGTTCGACGCGAGATGCAGGTCGTCTCATCGGTACTGCCGTTTCGCGTCAACCAGTACGTGATCGACGAACTCATCGACTGGGACCGGGTGCCCGACGACCCGATCTTCCAACTGACCTTCCCGCAGCGCGGCATGCTCCACGATGGTCACTTCGAACGCATGGCCGACGCGCTGCACAGCGACGACCTCGACCGAGTGCGCGGCGCGGTGGCGGCGATTCGCGCCGAACTGAACCCCCACCCGGCCGGGCAGATGCAGTTGAACATGCCGCTCGGTGCCGACGGCAACCGGCTCGACGGCATGCAGCACAAGTATCGCGAGACCCTGCTGTTCTTCCCGAGCCAGGGCCAGACCTGCCACAGCTACTGCACGTTCTGCTTCCGCTGGGCGCAGTTCGTCGGCGACCGCGCCCTGCGCATGGCGGCCAACGAGGCCGGCGCACTGCACGCCTATTTGCGTGCCCACCCGGAGATCACCGACCTGCTGATGACCGGCGGTGACCCGATGGTGATGAAGACCCAGCGGCTGTCCAACTATCTGGAGGCGCTCCTGGAACCGGAGTTCGAACACGTCCGCACGGTGCGCATCGGTACCAAGGCCCTGACCTTCTGGCCATACCGCTTCGTCACCGACGCCGACGCGCAGGACCTGCTCGCCTTGCTGCGCCGCCTGGTAGAGGCGGGCAAGCACGTCGCCGTCATGGCCCACTACAACCACTGGCGCGAGCTCGACACCGACATCGCGCGCGAGGCGATTCGCCGGGTACGCGCAACCGGGGTACAGATCCGCAGCCAGGGGCCGCTGCTGCGCAACATCAACGACGACCCGGACACCTGGGCGCGGCTGTGGCAGGCCCAGGTCGAACTCGGCATCGTTCCTTACTATATGTTCGTCGAGCGCGATACCGGCGCCCGGCGCCACTTCGAGGTACCGCTGGCGCGGGCCTGGGCGATCTACCGCGACGCCATGCAGCAGGTATCGGGTATCGCGCGCACCGCGCGCGGGCCGAGTATGAGCGCCGGTCCAGGTAAGGTCGAGGTGCAGGGCGTCGCCGACATCGGCGGCGAGCGGGTGTTCGTCCTGCGCTTCATCCAAGGCCGCAATCCCGACTGGGTGCAGCGGCCGTTTTTCGCCAAGTTCGACCCGCAGGCGACCTGGCTGGACCAGCTGCGGCCGGCGCTGGGCGAGTCCGCCTTCTTTTTCGAGGACGAATACCGGGCCATGTCCCTGGGCCGGGCGCAGCCGGACTGAGGAGGCTCCCCGTTCGCGGCCAATCCGCTCCGCAACGAGGCACGCCGTCCCGTGGCGCACTAACCGGGTGCGCCGCAGGGCCGTTCGGGTTCGAAAATTCGGGCGAGAGTCCCCGGCACGTTTCCTGCTGCAACTTTTGCGTCCAGCAGCGATCTACAGCGGCAATGAAAGCGCCCAGACAACCCACCCTGCTCGTCATCCTCGACGGGTTCGGCGTCAACCCGGCCAAGACCAACAACGCCGTGGCCCTGGCCGCGACGCCCAATCTCGACCGCTACTACACGCGCCACCCGCACACCTTGATCCAGGCCTCGGGCCCGGCGGTGGGGTTGCCGGAAGGGCAGATGGGGAATTCCGAAGTCGGTCACCTGACGCTCGGCGCAGGCAGCATCGTGCAGCAAGATCTGGTCAAGATCGACGCCGCGATCCGCGACGGCAGCTTTGCCGACAACCCTGTGCTGCGCGCGAGCGCCCGCCGCGCGAGCGGACGGCCCTGGCACCTGCTCGGCCTGCTCTCCGACGGCGGCGTGCACAGCCACATCGGTCACCTCGAAGCCCTGCTGCGACTGGCGCGGCGCGAACAGGTACGCCCGCTGCTGCACGTGATCACCGATGGTCGGGACACCGCCCCGCACTCGGCCCTGGACTACCTCGCCCACATCGAGCCGCTGCTCGAGCAGGCGGGCGGCGCCATTGCCTCGGTCAGCGGTCGCTACTACGCCATGGACCGCGACCGGCGCTGGGACCGCACCGAACGCGCCTGGCGGATGCTGGTGTTCGGCAAGGGACGTAAGGCGGCCTCGGCCCGCGAGGCGATTCAGGCGGCCTACACGGCCGGCGAGTCGGACGAGTTCATTCAGCCCACCGTGCTCCCCGGCTGGCAGCCGTTGAGCGCGCAGGACTCGCTGCTGATGTTCAACTTCCGCAAGGACCGCCCGCGCCAGATCGTTGCGGCCCTGGCCCAACCGGAATTCGCGGGCTTCGACCGAGGCACCGCGCCGCGGCCGGCGGTGACCTGCATGATGCCGTACGACCGCAGCTTCGGACTGCCGGGCGCCTTCCTGCCCGACCAGCCCGCGACCACCCTCGGCGAGGTCATCAGCCGGGCCGGCCTGACCCAGTTGCACTGCGCGGAAACCGAGAAATACGCCCACGTGACGTTCTTCTTCAACGGCGGCCGCCAGGACCCGTTCGGCGGCGAGAAGCGGCTTCTCATCCCTTCCCCCAAGGTGGCCACCTACGACCTGGCCCCGGAGATGAGCGCCGCGAAGGTGGCGGACGCGGTGGTCGCCGCGCTCGCCGGACGCCAGTTCGACTTCGTGCTGGTCAACTTCGCCAACGGCGACATGGTCGGCCACACCGCCGTACCGGACGCGGTCATCCAGGCCGTGGAAACGCTGGACCGCCAGGTGGGGCGGGTGCTCGATGCCGCGGTGACCGCCGGTTACTCGGTGGTGCTGACCGCCGATCACGGCAACTGCGAGGAATTGACGGACCCGCAGGGTGACACTCCGCAGACCCAGCACACGGCCTACCCGGTGCCGTTGCTGGTGATTGACCGCGAGGACTGGGTCTTGAGCACCAGCGGCGGCCTCTCCGGCATCGCACCGACCGTGCTGCAGCTGATGGGACTCCCGCAACCACCCGAGATGAGTGCCGCCTCGCTGTTGGTCAGGTCGCGCCCAGCGCGCAGCAGTTCGCCGCGCCTTGCCGGCGCGGCCTGAAGTCTCCGCTCCGCTTGCGCGAGCTGACGGCTGCTCAGGCCCGCTTGGCCGCGTCGCCCACGGGCAGGACGGCGACGTCGGGCCCGTAGGGTCGGGCGAAGCGTTCGAGGCCGGCCGGCGACAGCGGCTGGGCGTAGCGGAACCCCTGCACGTAATCGCAGCCCAGACCTTTGAGTATCTCTTCCTGCTCCACCGTTTCGACGCCCTCGGCTACCAGGCGCAGCTTGAGGTTACGCGCCATCACCACGATCGCCGAGACGATCTGCAGATCGCTGGTGTCCTGCGGGATGTCGCTGACGAAACTCTTGTCGATCTTCAGCTTGTCCACGGCGAGTTGTTTGAGGTAGGCCAGCGACGAATAGCCGGTACCGAAGTCGTCGACCGCGAGCCCGATGCCCATAGACTTCAGCTCGTTCAAGGTCGCCTTTCCGGTGGACTGCCGCTGCATCAGGCTAGTCTCGGTCAGTTCGAACTCCAGGCGCGCGGCCGGCAGGCCGGTCTCGCGCAACACGCCGCGCACCCGGGCGGCGAAGTCCGCGCGCTCGAGCTGGCGCACCGACAGGTTCACCGCGAGACTGAGCGGCGGCAGCCCCGCCTCGTCCCAGCGCCTGACCTGGACGCAGCCCTCGCGCAGCACCCAGTCGCCGATCTGCTCGATCAGACCGGTCTCCTCGGCCAGCGGGATGAAGCGCTCCGGCGACACCCTGCCAAACCGGGCGTCGGTCCAGTGGACCAGGGCCTCGACCGCCACCAGACGACCCTCCTCCAGTGCCAGTATCGGCTGGTAGTCGACACGCAGTTCGCCGCGTTCGAAGGCCTGGCGCAGCCGGGTCTCCATGACCAGGCGCTCAGCGATCTCGTGCGTCATGTCCTCGGTGTAGAAACAGTAGCTGCCGGGACCGACGGCCTTGGCCCGGTACATGGCGGCATCGGCGTTGCGCACCAGCTCGGTGGCGTTGACGCCGTCCCCGGGGTACGTCGCGATGCCGATGCCGACATCGACGTACAGTTCGTGATCGCCCGGCAACCGCACCGGGGCCCGCAGGCACTCGATCAGTTCGAGCGCCGTGCGCGCGGCGTCCCGAGGCTGTTCGACGCGCTCGAGCAGGACCGTGAACTCGTCACCGCCGAGCCGCGCCAGAGTGTCTTTGCCGCCCACGCGTCCGCGCAGGCGCTCCGCCACCGCCTGCAGCACCTGGTCGCCGACCGGGTGACCCAGACTGTCGTTGATGTTCTTGAAGCGGTCGAGGTCGAGGAACAACACCGCCAGATGCCGGCCGTCGCGCTTGATGTGATCGATGGCCTGGTCCAGGCGGGACAGGAACAGCAACCTGTTCGGCAGGTCGGTGAGCGGGTCGTGGTGCGCCAGGTGGTCGAGCTGCTTGAGCGACCGCTTGACCACGGTGATGTCGTGCCACACCGCTGCCACGTACGCGCCGTCGCGCAACTCGATGCGCTTGGCAGCGACCAGCATGTCGCGCATGTCGCCGTCGAAGGCGCGGCAGCGGGTCTCGTACACGTCGGCCTGCCCGGGTTCTGTAG
>JARRQB010000029.1:0-8842 GCA_037382265.1 Gammaproteobacteria bacterium
TGTCGCCCCTGTCCGATCCGACCCTGATGCTGACCATCGCCTTGTTCTGGGGGATCGGCTTCCTGCTGCTGATGACCGCCCTGTCCATTTTCAACCGCCTGATCGAGGGCCGCTGGTTGGCCGCCCTGCTGGAGACCAACGGGGTGACCAGCATCATGCTTTACGCCGGCCTGATCTGGGGCGTCTGGGGCGCCGCGCAGGGCACGGGCTTCGGCACCGCGCCGACCCTGCTGGTGGTGGCGTCGCTGGCCGCGCTGGCCGCCTACAAGTGGATCGAGACCAGCGCCCCGCTGTCCGAGCGCGTCATGGTCGTGCTGGTCGAGACCTTCGAGACCGTCATGGGCAACGTCTCGAGCACCCTGTCCTTCCTGCGCGTGGCCGCGTTCAGCCTGAACCACGTCGCACTGGCGCTGGCCGTGTTCACGCTCGCCGAGATGATGTCGCCCGCCGGCCATTGGGTCATGGTGGTGTTCGGCAACCTGTTCATCCTGGTCCTGGAAGGCGCGATCGTCGCCATTCAGACCCTGCGTCTCGAATACTACGAAGGCTTCACCCGTTTCTACTCGGGCGACGGCCGCGAGTTCCGCCCCTTGACGCTAAACCGCGGCATCACCACCGCATCGGCTGCAAACTGAGTGATCTAGGAGAAACACATGGCTTTTCTGATCGGCCTCATGACCCTCGGCATTCTCGGTATGGTTCTGGCCGGAATCTACCTGGAGTTCCAACCCGTGCGCAGCGACCGGGCCAAGCGTTGGTTCAGAAACACGTTGGCCGGCAACATCGTGATCTTTCTGGGCGCCCAGGCGGCGCTGGTACTGCTCGGTTTCCAGGACGCCATGGCCGCGGACACCGCTGCTGCCGGGGCTGGCGACGGCGTATCCATCGGCACCGGCCTGGCGATCATCGGCATCGGCATCCCGACGGGACTCAGCACGATCGGCGCCGCCCTGGCGGTCGGCCCGATCGGCTCGGCCTCGCTCGCCGCCCTCACCGAGAAGCCCGAGATGTTCGGGCGCACCCTGATCTACCTGGGCCTGGCCGAGGGCATCGCGATCTACGGTCTGGTGGTCAGCATCCTGCTCCTGGGCCGGATCTGACCGGGCCATGGTCGAAGAGCTGGAAAGCCAGCGCACGACGCGGCTGCACTTCCTCGGCGAGCAGGCGCTGGCCGAAGGCTTCGCGCTGATCGGCTTCGAGACCACGGCGGACGCGAGCGCCGCCGACCTGGACCGGCTGCTCGGCGAGCTGCTGCGGGAAAGGGAGAACGCCTTCGTCGTGATCGACCAGAAACTCGCCGCAGCCGGCAGCCGCCTGCTGCCGCGGGTGTACGACGAGGGCGGCCGCATCGTCGTGGTGGAAGTGCCACCGCTTTCCGACCCCGACGGCTTCCACCTGGACATCGACGAGCAGGTCGAGATGTTGATCGGCGGACAGAAACTCGAGGAGTAGCAGGCGTGAGCGACAAGGTCAACGAACTCGAGCAGGCCATCCTGGGGCGAGCCGAACGCCTGGCCGAACAGTACCGGCAGCAGGGGCGCACGGCACGCGGCGACACCCTGCGGGAAGCCAGCGAGAAACTGCGCCTGCGCGAGGACCGCGAAGTGTTGGTCGCCAAGGCACTCGCGGAACGAGCCTACCGGCGCAAGGTCCAGTCGCACGAGCTCAAATTGCAGGCGCGGCTCGACCAGCTGCGTTGGAACCTGGTCACCGGCATCGACGAGCAGCTCGAGGAGCAACTGCGCGAACTGGTCAAGGACGAACAGCGCTACCTGCCGATACTGCGCGAATTCCTGGTGGCCGCGGCGGCCGAACTGGATGCGCCCGAGCTGGTGGTCGAGGTCAACGAACGCGACCGGGCCCGGCTGGCGGCCGATTGGGACGCGTTCGCCGCCAGCGTACCGGACAAGCAGCTGGCGCTGGCCGAGGGGCACATCGAGTGCATCGGCGGCCTGCGGCTGCGCACCCCCGACGACCGCATTCGCCTGGACAACACCTTCGAGGGTCGCATGCACCGCCTCAGGGACGTGCTGCACCAGTCCATCCAGGAGCGCCTGCTACCGCACTCGGCCGAGGACACCTCGACCTCGATGACATCCCCCTAACCAGACGACACCCGGATTCAGATCATGACCGAGCATCGCAAGATCGGCATCGTGCGCGAGATCAACGGCCCCATCGTCGGCATCGAACTGAGCGGCGTGCGCAACGGCGAGCAGGTGCGGGTGGGCGACATGGGACTGGTCGGCGAGGTCATCGCCCTGCACGGCAACCGCGCCATCGTCCAGTCCTACGAGTCGACCGACGGCGTGCGGCCCGGCGAGCCCGCCGAGGCGCTGGGTCACCCGCTGGCCGTGGAACTCGGCCCGGGCCTGGTCGGGGGCATCTTCGACGGCGTGCAGCGGCCGCTCAACAAGATCTTTCGCGAGTCCGGTGACACTATCCCGCGGGGCCTGGACATCCCTTCGCTCGACCGCGAGCGACCCTGGGGCTTCGCGCCCAGCGAGGAGCTCGAACCCGGCAGCCGGGTCGAGGGCGGCGCGCTGCTCGGCCGCGTCCAGGAAACCGACACCATCGAACACCGCATCCTGTTGCCGCCGGACCTGGCGGGCGAACTCCTGGAGCTGGCACCGGCCGGGGAATACACGCTGGAACAGACCATCGGCCGACTGCGCGACGACCAGGGCCACGTCCACAAGCTCCGGCTCTACCAACGCTGGCCGGTGCGCCGCCCCAGGCCCTACCGGCGGCGCTCCAACGCCATCCAGCCCCTGCTGACCGGCCAACGCATCCTCGACACCTTCTTCCCGCTGCTCAAGGGCGGCAAGGCGGCGGTACCGGGTCCGTTCGGGGCAGGCAAGACGGTGGTCCAGCAGCAGATCGCCCGCTGGGCCAATGCCGACATGGTGATCTACGTCGGCTGCGGCGAGCGCGGCAACGAACTGGTGGACGTGCTCGAGAGTTTCCCCGAACTCGAGGACCCCTACACCGGGCGCAAGCTGATGGAACGCACGCTGCTGGTCGCCAACACCTCCAACATGCCGGTGGTGGCACGCGAGGCGTCGATCTACGTGGGCGTGACTATCGCCGAGTACTTTCGCGACCAAGGCTACGACGTGGTCATGCTGGCCGACTCGACCTCACGCTGGGCCGAGGCGCTGCGCGAGGTCGCCGGCCGCCTGGGCCAGATGCCCGTCGAGGAGGGCTACCCCGCCTACCTCGCCTCGCGACTGGCCGCCTTCTACGAACGCGCCGGCCGGGTCGAGACACTCGACGGCGGCCGCGGCTCGGTTTCTCTGATCGGCGCGGTGTCGCCGCCCGGCGGCGATTTCTCGGAGCCGGTCACCAGCCACACCAAGGAGATCATCCAGACGTTCTGGGCGTTGTCCAAGGAACTGGCCGACGCCCGCCACTACCCGGCCATCGACTGGGTCGGCAGCTTCTCCGACCACGTCGGCCGCGCGGCGGTGTGGTGGGCGGAAAACGTCAGCGGCGCCTGGGAAGAGCGTCGTGCGCGCGCCCTCGCACTGCTGGCCCGGGACGCGGAACTGTCGCGCATCGTCAACCTGGTCGGACCCGAGGCGCTGTCGCACAGCCAACGCTGGGAGCTCGAAAGCGCCGCCCTGGTCAAGGAGGCGGTGTTGCAGCAGAGCGCGCTGGACCCGGTCGACACCTTCTGCTCGCCGGAAAAGCAGTTCGCGCTGCTCGACATTACCATCCAGATCCACCATACCGGAGCCAAACTGATCGACATTGGGGTCCCCGTGCAGCAGCTCACGGCGATGCCGATCCTGACCAAGGCCAGGCGCCTGAAAGAGACCTTCGACTCCGATCAGATCAGCAGCATCCGGGCCTTTGCAGACGAGGTGCAGGCGGCCTTCGACAAGTTGCGGCTCGAGTATTCGACCCACGGAGAACCCGCATGAGCGCGACCGAGTACCGCACCGCATTCGAGGCCCGCGGCGGCCTGCTCACCATCGGCGAGGCCCGCGGTATCGCCTTCGGCGATCGCGTGGAGGTCCGCGACGGGAAGGGCCGGCGGCGCACCGGCCAGGTGATTCGCAGCGCCACCGAAGAGGTCCTGATCCAGGTCTACGAAGGCACCGACGACCTGGACCTGGACAGCACCTGGGTACGCTTCCTCGACGAACCGCTGGAGATCACCCTGGCGCCGGAGATCCTCGGACGGATCTTCAACGGCATCGGCGAGCCCAAGGACGACCGGCCGCCGATCGTTTCCGGGGTGCGCCGCCCGATCACCGGCGGGGCGATCAATCCGGCGGCGCGCACCTACCCGCGCGAGTTCATCCAGACCGGCATATCGACCATCGACGGTCTGAACTCGCTCGTGCGCGGTCAGAAACTGCCGATCTTCTCGGCGTCCGGCCTGCCGCACAACCGCCTTGCCGCGCAGATCGTCCGCCAGGCCAAGCTGGTCGACGAAGAGTCCAGCTTCTCGGTGGTGTTCGCCGCCATGGGGGTGTCCTACGCCGACGCCCAGTTCTTTCAGGAGGACCTGGCCGACAGCGGCGTGCTCAGCAACGTGGTGATGTTCATCAACCTGGCCGACGACCCGCCGGTGGAGCGCCTCGCCCTGCCGCGCGTCGCCTTGACCGCCGCCGAGTATCTCGCCTTCGACCTGGACCGGCACGTCCTGGTGGTGATGACCGACATGACGAACTACGCCGAGGCACTGCGGGAGGTCGCGACCGCCAAGGGCGACGTGCCGGCACGCAAGGGCTACCCCGGCTATCTGTACTCCGACCTGGCGGAAATCTACGAAAGGTCGGGCCGGATCAAGGACCGCCACGGCTCGATCACCATGGTGCCGGTGGTCAGCATGCCGTCGGACGACATCACCCACCCGATACCCGACCTCACCGGCTACATCACCGAGGGACAGATCGTGCTGTCGCGCGAGCTGCACAACCAGGGCATCTACCCCCCCGTGCACATCTCGCCGTCGCTGTCGCGCCTCATGAAGGACGGCATCGGCAAGGACGACACCCGCGAGGACCACCCGCGGGTCGCCGCCCAACTGTACGCCCTGTACGCACGCGCCCTGGAGACCCGCAACCTGGCCTCGATCATCGGCGCCGACGAGCTCTCCGAACGCGACCGTCGCTACCTGGAGTTCGCCGACGCCTTCGACCAGCGCTTCGTGGGCCAGGGCGAGGACGAGGACCGGTCGATCATCGAAACGCTGAACATCGCCTGGGAACTGCTGAGCATGTTTCCGACCGGCGCCCTGACCAGGGTGAGCGAGGCCGACCTCACCAAGTACCACCGCTACGCAGGCGACTGAACATGAGCGGCCGACTCCTCAAGGTCGCCCCGACCAAGAACAATCTGCTGACGCTGAAGCGCCAGGCCGTGCTGCTCGAGGAGGGACATTCGCTGCTGGAGCGCAAGCGCGAGCTGTTGACCCGCCTGGTCTACGACCGCATCGGCAACTACCGGGCGCTGCGCAAGGAGGCCCGGGAACTCGTCCGCAAGGCCTGGCGCTGGCTGGCCGTGGCGCAGATGCGCATGGGCAGTCACGCCCTGCAGCAGGCGGCGCTGGGCACCGGCGCGGCCCTCGCGGTCAGCATCCTGCCGCGGCGGGCGCTCGGCGTCCAGTACCCGTCCGTGGAGGCGCATCGCCTGCCGCTCAAGCCGGTGGGGCTGCTCGGTACCGACGCCAGCCTGGACCAGGCGGCCGCCGCGCTTGCCGAGGCGGCGGTGGAACTCGCCCGCCTTTCCGAGGCCAAGATCGCGCTGGGGCGACTGATCAGTGAACAGCGCAAGGCGCAAAAGCGGGTCAACGCCCTGCGCTACAACATCATTCCGCGCTACCGCGACACGATCCGGTATATCGAGGCCGTGCTGGAGGAGGAAGAGCGCAACACCCTGTTCCAGATCAAGGTGCTGCGGGAAAACGAGGCGCGGCAGGCGAAGCGCGCCTGACCCCCAGACGCGTTGTTCGATTACGAGGTAGGCGTCATGGAACTGTTGAAATTCGCGGTTTCGACCGCGGTGGCGGAGCCCGGCATGACCGTGCGCGGGCTCTTCCAGGCATGCGTCAGGGCCGACGTGCCGGGCATCCCGTTTCGCGACGGCACCGGCCAGATCGTCGGCAAGGCCTCCATTCGGCACGTACTCAAGGAGTCCTGCATCCCCGCATTCATGGTCGACCACGCCCGACTGCTGGGCGATCAGTTGGATTCCCTGAAAATCCCCGAGATCAAGGCGCGCCTGATGCTCGACCTCCTCGTCGACGATTTCGTCCTGCCCGACCTGCCGACCATCACGCCGGCCTCACCGATCGCCAAGGCCTTGGCGGTGATGGAGAACCACGACACCACCTACCTGTTCGTGATCGACGCCGACGGCCACTACCACGGCACCGTGAGCATCATGAAGGTGGCCAAGCGCATCCTCGAGGAGTACGCCTGAGCATCATGGAAGCCGACAGCGAGTTCCTCGACATGTGGCTCGCCGGGGGCATCCTGCTCGCGGCCTACGCGCTGATCTTCAGCGAACGCGTGCACCGCACCTACGCGGCCATCGCCGGCGCGGTCGTCATGGTCGGGGTGGGCAGCTGGCGCGGTTTCTACAGCCAGGAAGGCGCGCTGCTGTCGATCGATGCCAACACCATCCTGCTGCTGATGGGCATGATGATGCTGATCGCCATGCTGCGTCCGACCGGCGCGTTCGAGTACCTGGGCATTCGCCTGGCGAAGCTCTCCGGCGGCAGCCCGCGTCTGCTGCTGGTCTACCTGGGCCTCGCGGTCAGCCTGCTGAGCATGATCCTCGACAACGTCACCACGGTGATCATCTTCGCGCCGCTCACCGTGCTGGTCACGCGGCTGCTCAACCTCAATCCCGCGCCCTACCTCATTGCCGAGGCGATGCTGTCCAATATCGGCGGCGCTGCCACGCTGGTCGGCGACCCGCCGAACATCATGATCGGCAGTGCCGCCGACATCGACTTCGTGACCTTCCTGGTCAACATGGCGCCGCTGGTGGTGCCTCCCTGGCTGGGCACCATGGCCCTGTTGCTCTTACTGTTCCGGCGCGAACTGAGGCCGCTGAGCGGTGACCCCGTGCAGGTCGACCTGAACGAGACCAAGGCGATCCGGGACCACGTCCAGTTGCGCCGCATTCTGCTGGCGCTGGGCCTGGTCATCGTCCTGTTCTTTCTGCACCACCGCCTGGACTACTACCCCGCGTTCGTGAGCCTGATCGGCCTGGCGCTCGGCCTGGTGCTGATCCGGCCCCACCCCGAGAAGCTCATGGAGGAGGTCGAGTGGTCGGTGCTGCTGTTTTTCGCCGCCCTGTTCGTGCTCGTCGGCGGCGTGGAGGGCTCCGGGTTGCTGGACCTCATCGGTACCTACCTGGCGAGCATCGCGCAGGAACCCGGCATGATGCTGATCACCGCACTGCTGCTGATGTGGGTCGCGGCCCTGCTCAGCGCCCTGGTCGACAACATCCCGTTCACGGTCACCATGATCCCGATCGTGGGGGCCCTCGCCATGGAGGGTCTCGACGTCTACCCGCTGTGGTGGGCGCTGGCGATCGGCGTCGGCCTCGGCGGCAACGGCACCCACATTGGGGCGACCGCCAACATCATCTGCGTTGCCGAGGCCGAGCGCAGCGGCCTGCCCGAGGCCCGCATTACGCCGCTGCAGTGGCTGCGGGTAGGGCTGCCGGTGGTGCTTTCCGGCTTGCTGTTGGCGAGCGTGGCGTTCACCACCATTTACGCCTCCCTCGCCTGGGGCACCTGATGCGGCTCGGCAACGGCCCGCCCGCCGACCAGCCGCAGCCCGACAGAGAGACGCGTTCCTCCGCCGTCAGTGCTTGCGCACGATGCCCAGTCCGTCGCCGATCGGCACCAGGCTCAGACTGACCCGCCGGTCTTGCAGCAGGCGGTCGTTCATCGCCCGGATGGCTGCCGTATCGGCATCGTCTACCGCGGGGTCGGCTACCCGGCCGTACCACAACATGTTGTCGAACAGGATCAGGCCACCGTGGCGAACCAGGTCGAAGCAGCGCGCGTAGTAGGCCGGATAGTTCTCCTTGTCGGCGTCGATGAAGGCGAGATCGAACTCGCCCGCCCCGCCCTCGGCGAGCAATCGGTCGAGGGTCTCCAGGGCGGGCGCGATGCGCAGGTCGATGCGCCCGGCGACGCCGGCCTCCTGCCAGTAGGGCTTGGCGATCGCGGTCCATTCCTCGCTGAGGTCGCAGCAGACCAGCCGCCCCTCGGGGCCTAGCGCCTCGGCCAGACACAGCGCGCTGTAACCGGTGAAGGTGCCGATCTCGACGGCGCGACGCGCGCCCACGAGTTCCGCCAGCAGCGCCATCAGCTGGCCCTGCTCGGGGGAGATCTGCATGCGCGCCCACTCGTGCCGCGCCGTAATCTCGCGCAGCCGGCGCTTGACCGCGGATTCGCGCACCGAGTGCTGCAGCAGATAGGCGTGTAACCGCTCGTCCAGGCCGAGGCTGCGATTGCTCATGGCGACCCTCACCGCTGGGAACAATGCCCACAGGGTAGCGCAACGGCAGCTTGATCGTGGACCCAGGCTCACCGGAGAATGCCCGCCTAGGTCCAGAGGTGACGCATGCGAGATTACCAGCAAGATTTCCTCGAGTTCGCCCATGCAGTAGGCGTTCTGCGCTTCGGCGAGTTCGTGCTCAAATCGGGTCGCGTCAGCCCCTACTTCTTCAACGCCGGCCTGTTCGACAGCGGCGCCAGCCTGGCGCGCCTGGGGCGCTTCTACGCTCGCGCCATCGTCGATGCCGGCATTGCCTTCGACGTGCTCTACGGCCCCGCCTACAAGGGTATCCCGCTGGCGGCCGTGTC
>JARRQB010000030.1:0-8776 GCA_037382265.1 Gammaproteobacteria bacterium
GCGTCGGCTGGTTGCGCGCGGACTTCGCGCGCCGGCTCACCGACTTCCCGGAGGTTTTCGCGGCTGATACCCAGGGGGTCCACGTGGTCGGGCGCTGGGCCGACTTCGCCACCCGCAGCGAGCGCCTGGGCGAGGTGTGTGCGACGCTCGCGGCCGACGGCGACCTGCCGGCGCTCGTCGGTGAGCCCTATCCGGTGACCCCCGCCGGTCGGGAGGCGGCGCTGTGCGTGGTGGACCGCGCGGCCGCCGCCGCCTTCGGGGTGCGCTCCTTCGGCCAGCACCTCAACGGCTACGTGCGGCGCGGCGGCGAGTGGTGGATGTGGATCGGCAGGCGCGCGCGCGACCGGCGCATCTTTCCGGGGGCGCTGGATCAGCTGGTCGCCGGCGGCCTGCCGTACGGCAGCGGCCTGACCGACAATCTCGTGAAGGAGTGTGCGGAGGAGGCGGGCATGCCCGTCGAGCTGGCTCGCCGAGCCCGGCCGGTGGGGGCACTGAGTTACAACCGGCTCACCGAGCGGGGGTTTCGGCCGGACGTGCTGTATTGCTACGACCTTGAACTTTCGGAGGATTTCGAGCCTCTAAACACCGATGGCGAAGTCGAGGAGTTTCTGCTACTACCGCTCGGGGAAGTCGCCCGATTGGTGCGGGAAACCAGCGATTTCAAGCTAAACTGCAATCTTGTGGTCATCGATTTCCTGATTCGTCACGGTTTTATCGGTCCCGAGTCGCCGGAGTACCTGGCGCTGGTGCAGGGGCTGCGCCCGCCGCTGGGCCCGCCGGGCGCGGGGCAACGGGCCGAAGGCCTGCTCGGGGTGTCGTGACGAGTCGGTTACGGGTCGGCCGAGGATTTCCCTGACGGAACTAATCTTATGACGTTGAAAAAGTTGACAGCCTGGTTGGGCATCCTGCTGCTGACGCTGTCCGGCGCGATCGCGGCGAAGGTGACCGAGGTCCCGTTCGAGGAGTTGCAGCCCTCGCGCCAGCACCGCCAGTCGGCGCTGATCATCACCAAGGTGGTCGACCGCTTCCACTACCGCAAGTTGGCGTTGGACGACGCCATGTCGGCAAGCGTGTTCGACCGCTACCTCGAGGCCCTGGACCCGAACAAGAGCTTTTTCACGGCCGCCGACATCGAGCGCTTCGCCGCCGCCAGGACCGAGCTCGACGACGCCTTGCGCCGCGCCCGGATCGAGCCGGCATTCGAGATCTTCAAACACTTCCGTACCCGCGTGAACGAGCGGGTGCATCGCACCCTCGCCATGCTCGAGGCGGATCAATTCGATTTCAGTCGTTCGGAGAGCTACCGCTTCGATCGCGAAGACGCCCCCTGGGCCGCCGATCAGGCGGAGTTGGACGAGCTTTGGCACCGGCGCATCAAGAACGACCTGCTGTCCCTCGAGGTCGCCGGTAAGGATCGCGAGGAGGCCCGGGAGACGCTGCGCAAGCGCTACGAGGGCACCGCCCGGCGAGTCAACCAGTTGACTTCGGACGACGTGTTCCAGACGTTCATCAATGCCTACACGCTCAGCATCGAGCCGCACACCAGCTACATGTCGCCGCGCACCTCGGAAAACTTCGACATCAGCATGCGCCTGTCGCTGCAGGGTATCGGGGCGGTGCTGCGCAACGAGAACGAGTACACGGTGGTGCAGAACACCGTGCCCGGCGGCCCGGCGGAGCGCGGCGGGGAGATCCGTGCCGGCGACCGCATCATCGGGGTGGCGCAAGGGGCGGACGGCGAGAGCGAGGACGTGATCGGCTGGCGTCTGCAGGACGTGGTCGAGTTGATCCGCGGTCCCAAGGGCAGCGTCGTGCGACTGACCGTGCTGCCCAAGAGCGCCGGCCCCGAGGGACGCTCGCGCGAGGTCGTGCTGGTGCGCGACGAGATCAAGTTGGAGGATCAGGCCGCCAAGAGCGAGATCATCGAACTTCCCGGCATGGACGGCAGGCGTATCGGGGTGATCGAGATCCCGGCGTTCTACCGCGACTTTCGCGCCCAGGCGGCCGGCGAAGACGACTTTCGCAGCACCACGCGCGACGTCCGCCGGTTGATCGCCGAACTGGAGCGCGGGGGCGCCGACGGCATCGTCATCGACTTGCGCGGCAACGGCGGCGGGTCCCTGACCGAGGCCACGGAACTGACCGGGCTGTTCATCGCGCAGGGCGCCGTGGTTCAGGTGCGGGACGCCGGCGGGCGCGTCGACGTCGAGCGCGACCCCGATCCGGAGCAGGTCTACAAGGGGCCTCTGGCCGTCCTGGTCGACCGCAACAGCGCCTCCGCCTCGGAGATCTTCGCCGGTGCCATCCAGGACTACCGCCGCGGCATCATCCTCGGCGAGCCCACCTTCGGCAAGGGCACGGTCCAGACCCTGGTCGACCTGAGCCGGTTCGTGCAGGGCGGGGAAGACCTCGGCCGGCTGCGTCTGACCATGGCGCAGTTCTTCCGCGTCGAAGGCGGCAGCACCCAGCACCGGGGGGTGATGCCCGACATCGTCTTCCCGACGGCTTCATCCGCCGACGATCACGGTGAACGGTCGCTGGACAACGCGCTGCCCTGGGCGAAGATCGCGAGTGTGGATCACGAGGTGCTCAACGGCGCCCCCGTGGAGGCGCTGCGGCGCGAGCACAACCGGCGCATCGCGCGCGACCCGGGCTTTAACTATCTGATCGAGCAGGAGCAGGACATCGACGCCCTGCGCGAACGCGACACCGTTTCGCTGGTGCTGGACGAGCGCCTGCAGGAGTGGCGGGAGCGCGATCAGCGCCGCTTGGAACGACGCAACCGGCTGCGGGCCTACCGTGGACTGGAGCCCCTGGCGGAGAACGCCAGCGAGGATGAGGAGGAGATCGTCGCCGACACCGACGACGACCCCGAGGGCGTCACGCGCATCATGCTGGAGGAGTCTGCGCGCATTCTTGCCGATTACATCCGGCTCAGCCAGCCGCTGACGGCCCAGGTGCGCTGACCGATCAGCGGCCGCCCATCCCCATGCCCGGGCCATATCCCGAGCCGGTGCGTCCTCTGCCGGGGCCGTAGCCCTGGTCGCGCATCTGGTCCCGGTATTGCTGGCGTTGTCCGGGCGCCATGTTGCGCCCCATACCCATCCCCGGGCCGTAGCCTTCGCGCCGCATCTGTTCGTGACGCTCGCGTCGCTGATCCGGGGTCATGGCGCTGCCCATGCCCATGCCGCGGCCCATGCCCGGGCCGTAGCCGTCGCCGCGCTCGCCCATCGGGCCGCCGCGCTGCCCGGGCGCCTGGTCGAGACCCGAACCGGGGTAGCCGTAGCCCTGCCCGTAGCCGGAACCATAACCCGGGCCGTTGCCGCGGCCGTAGCCGTAACCGGGGCCGGAGCCGGGCCCGTAACCGTAACCTGGGCCGTAACCTGGGCCGTAACCGTAACCGGGCCCCCCGTACCCCGGGCCGCCGGCGGCCCAGAGCGTGCTGCTGCCTGCGCACAGCAGGGCGGTGGTGAACAGGGTGCGAATCGTGCGTTTCATGGTGTGGTGCCTCGTGTTTTCGTCGTAGGACTGCCGTTCGGGCCGTCATGATGCGCCGTGCTGCCGCGCGGCGGCAAGGTGGATGGACTACCGGGGTGTGATCAGAAGGCGGCGGTGCGCTCGCCCGCCGCCAGCTGCTCGGCGTTGCGGATGCCTTTTTCGACCCACTTGCGCACGCGGTTGGCGTCGCCCATCGGGGTCAGTTTGCCAAAGGCGTTGAGAAAGACCAGGACGACCGGTTCTTCGCGGAACTCGGCTAGCATCACCAGGCAGCGACCGGCCTCGTTGATGTAGCCGGTCTTGCTCAGTTCGATGTTCCAGGCGTCGTTCTTCAACAGCCGATTGGTATTGACGTAGCGCAGCGGGCCGCGGCCTTTGTATGGACGCACCTCCAGCGACCGGTTGGTGGTGGCTTCGTGGATCAGCGGGTAGCGGCTCGCCGCGCGCACCAGGCGCGCGAGGTCGCGTGCGGTCGAGACGTTGTCGGCGCTCAGTCCGGTCGCGTCCGCGAAGTGCGTGTCGTACAGCCCCAGCAGATTGGCCTTGGCGTTCATGCGCTTCACGAACGCCTCACGGCCGCCGGGGAAGGTGCGGGCCAGGGCGGCAGCGGCGCGGTTTTCCGATGACATCAGCGCCAGGGTGATCAGTTCGCCGCGCGTCAGCGTGGCGCCGTAGCGCAGGCGCGAGCCGGTCAGGCGCAGCAGGTCGCGGTCGGCCTTGGTGATGGTGATCGGTTCGTCCAAGGGCAGTCGGGCGTCGAGCAGGACCATGGCGGTCATCAGCTTGGTGATGGAGGCGATGGGCATCGCGTGCTCGGCCTGCTTCGCGTAGAGCTCGTTGCCGAAATCGTCCACCACCAACGCTGCGCGGGACTTCAGGTGCAGGCTGGAGGTGTCGAGGTGCTCCCACAGGCGGGTGACGGGCTTGGCCGACCCGCCGGGGTCGCCGAGCGCCGGTACCGACGCTAGCAGCGCGAGCAGCAGGGTGATGGTCAGTCGCAGCATTGGAGCAATAGTCGTTCACTTGGACGCTGCCCGCAACCCGAAGCAGCGTATAATCTTCGGTCCATTCGCGTCCTGAAGCCCGCTGGAAGCCCCTTGTACGTTTCTGTCGAACGCGCTCTTGCCGACCTGCGCCGCAACGGCGAACCCGAACGCCTGGCCGGCGGCCTGGTAGGATTGGAGAAGGAGAGCCTGCGCGTCGCCGATGACGGCGGCATTGCCCGCACGCGGCACCCCAGCTCCCTGGGTGCGCCGCTGACGCACCCCTGGATCACCACCGACTACGCCGAGTCCCTGCTGGAATTCATCACGCCGCCGCACGCCGACGTGCGGGCGGCCATGGGCGATCTCAGCAGCCTGCACGCCTACGTCTACAGGCATCTGGAAGGAGAACTGCTCTGGGCCACCAGCATGCCCTGTGTCCTGGCAGGCGAGGAGCGGATTCCGATCGCGCAGTACGGCACTTCGAACCCGGGGAGGATGAAGCACATCTACCGCGTCGGTCTGGGGCACCGCTACGGGCGGGTCATGCAGGTCATCGCCGGAGTGCACTTCAACTACTCGGTGCCGGAGGCCTTCTGGCCGGTGTACCAGGCGGCCGTGGGGGAGTCGGAACGCGATCCCCGGCGCTTTCGGGACGAGCGCTACATGGGGTTGATCCGGAATCTGCAGCGGGTCGGTTGGCTGGTGCCCTACCTGTTCGGCGCCTCGCCGGCCGTGTGCAAGTCGTTCTTTGCGGGCAAGACGACTCGCCTGGAGGAATTCGACCAGACCACCTATTACGAACCCTATGCCACGTCGCTGCGCATGGGCGACATCGGCTATCAGAATCGCCGCGAGCGCGGCGTCGGCGTGCAGGTCTGCTACGACAGCTTGGCCGCCTACGTGAAAAGCCTGGCCCGCGCCATCGAGACGCCGGCCCCGGCCTGGGAGGTCATCGGCGTCAAGGTGGACGGCGAATACCGGCAACTCAACGCCAACATCCTGCAGATCGAGAACGAGTACTACAGCTCGGTGCGCCCCAAGCAGGTGCTGGATGGCCTGGAAAAGCCGACGCTGGCGCTGCGCCGGCGCGGCATCCGCTACATCGAACTGCGTTCGCTCGACGTCAACGCCTACCATCCCCTAGGCATCGACGAGGTCCAGGGGCGCTTCATCGAGGTCCTGCTGCTGTTCTGTCTGCTCGCCGAAAGTCCCGGGGTCGGCATGCAGGAGCGTTGGGAGATCGACCGCAATTTCGAGAAGGTCGCGCACCGCGGTCGTGACCCCGAGTTTCGGTTGGTGCGTTCGGGCCGCGGGGTCCCGCTGGCCGAGTGGGGCGCCCAGGTGCTCGACGGCATGGAAGGCGTCGCCGAGGTGCTCGATCACGCCGGGGGGGCGGGCGGCTACCGCGCGGCGATTGCCAGCCAGCGCGCCAAGCTTGCCGATCCGCAGAGCACGCCCTCCGGCCGCATGCTGGCCGAGATGCGCGAAAACGGCGAGGGCTTCTACCAGCTGGCCAAGCGCCTGTCCGTGGCACACGCCCGGTACTTCCGTGACTACCCGCTGAGCGCCGAACGCCGCGCCATGCTCGACGCCGAGGCGGTCCAGTCGGTCGCGCGCCAGGCCGCCATCGAGGCCGAGCAGCAGGAGCCGTTCGACGTCTTTCTGGCACGGTATTTCGCGCAGCACTGAGCGCCCCCGGCGCGCCGCCCGTGACCACCTATCGCTTCCCCCCGCCCGATGTCGCGCCGAGGAGACGGTCCAGCGCGCGCGTGGAAAGGACCCGCTTCAAACCACCGAACAGATAGGTCGGAAAGGTCACGTAGTAGCGCGCGCGCGGCCGGCGGCTCTCCAGCGCACGGACCACCTTGCGCAACACCGCCTCGGGCGGCAGCGTGAAGGGCGCGGCGGGGCCGGGTTTGCCGAGCCGTGCCAGCTGTGCCTCGTAGGCGGCGCGGTGGCGACTGTTTGCAACGTCGACAGTGCGGCGGAACATTGCCAGGGCGTTTTCCCGGAAGCGGCTGGCGATGGGCCCGGGCTCGATCAGCGAGACCTCGACGCCGGTGCCGCGCAGTTCCAGGCGCAGGGTATCGGTCAGCCCTTCCAGGGCGAATTTCGAGCACACGTAGGCGCCGCGATAGGGCAGTCCGACCAGGCCGAGCACCGAGCTGTTCTGCACGATGCGCCCCTCGCCGCGGGCGAGCATGACCGGCAGTATTTGGCGGCTCAACTCGTGCCAGCCGAGCAGGTTGGTCTCCAACTGGGCGCGCAGCACCGAGCGCGTCAGGTCCTCCACCGCCCCGGTCTGGCCATAGGCGCCGTTGTTGAACAGGGCGTACAGGCGCCCGTCGGTCTTGTCGAGCACTTCCGCCACCGCGGCGGTGATGCTGGCATCGTCGTCGAGGTCGAGCCGGCAGGACTCCAGGCCCTCGCCGCGCAAGCGGTCGACGTCCGCCGCCCGTCGCGCGCTGGCGAACACGCGGTAGCCCCGGGCCCGCAAGCCCCGCGCGACGGCTAGGCCGATGCCGCTGGAACTGCCGGTGACGAGCACCGCACGCCCGGCCCCGGGGGTTGATGATCCGGATCTGTTCATCGCCGGACCAAGCCTAACACCGGCGGGCATCGGGCCTCGCCCGGGGTTGGCGAACTAAAGTTTTCAGGCACTCGCCCGTTACGTCGAGCATCACGGGTCGGCGCCCGGGCGGGGTCGCGCCGACCGGGGGTATCGCTCGGCGGGAGGAACGGGTGGACATCGCAACCCTCATCGGTCTACTCGGTGGTTTCGGGATCATCATCGGCGCGATTGCCACCGGCGGCGACATGCTGCTGTTCTTCAACATCCCGTCGGTACTGATCGTCGTGGGCGGCACCTTCATGGTGACCCTGATGCAGGTGTCGCTGTCCGATTTCCTCGGTTCCTTCGCCATCGGTCTGAAGGCCTTCATGTACCGGGTGGACGACCCGCGCAAGCTGATCGACGAGGCGGTGGAACTCGCCGACGTCGCCCGCAAGAACGGACTGCTGGCCCTGGAGGGCCAGGACGTTTCCAACGACTTCATGAAAAAGGGCGTCAACCTGTGCGTGGACGGTCACGACCCGGCGCTGGTGCAGAAGATGCTGCTGCGCGACATCGACTTGACCATCGGCCGGCACGAGGTCGGTCAACGCATGTTCCGTCGCATGGCTGCCGTGGCGCCCGCCATGGGCATGATCGGCACCCTGATCGGGCTGGTGCAGATGCTGGCCAACATGGCCGACCCCGCTTCCATCGGGCCGGCGATGGCGGTCGCCCTGCTCACCACGCTCTACGGTGCCATCATCGCCAACGCCTTTGCGCAGCCGATAGCGGACAAGCTGGCGCGCGCCACCGAACTGGAGAAGACCAACAAGTCGCTCATCCTCGAGACCATCGGCGGCATCCAGCAGGGCATGAACCCCAAGGTCCTAGAGCAGTTGCTGCAGACCTACCTGCCGAACAAGAAGCGTCCCACCGATGCCTAGCCCCGGCATGGAAAACGGGGCGCGGCGCTGTGAGGAAGGGCTGCCGCCGTGGCTGGCGACCTTCGCCGACCTCATGTCATTGCTGATGTGCTTCTTCGTCCTGCTGCTGTCGTTCGCCGAGATCGACGCGGTGCGCTTCAAGAAGATGGCCGAGTCGCTGAAGGACGCCTTCGGCGTGCAGCGCGAGATCCCTGCACAGGAGATCGTCAAGGGCGTCAGCGTGATCAAACAGGAGTGGAGCCCGTCGGTCAGCACCCCGTCGCTGGTCGATGAGATCCGGCAGCAGACCAGCGCCGTCGAGCGCCAGCACCTCGACATGGGGGGCAAGGCCGAGTTGGCGGAAGACCAGGTCAAGAGCGAGATGCGCGAGCTCATCGAGCAGGACCTGCAGGAGCAGCTCGCCGAGCTGCAGGACGCGCTCGGCCAGGAAATCGACGAGGGCATGGTCACGGTGGAAAAGGAAGGCGCCAAGATTATCATCCGGATCAACGAAAAGGGCTCCTTCCCCTCGGGCAGTGCTCGTCTCGACCCGAGCTTCCAGGCGGTCATGGACCGCATCAGCAAGGTCCTGGCGGCCAAGCCGGGGCGCATCGTGGTGTCCGGCCACACGGACGACGTGCCGATCAGCAGCGGTCGCTTCCGCTCCAACTGGGAGTTGGCTGCGGCGCGGGCGGTGACGGTGCTGCACGCCATGCTCGAGAACCCCAACATCGACCCGGCGCGGTTGCTGGTGGAGGGCTATGCGGAGACGCGCCCACTGGCGCCCAACGACAGCCCGGCCAACCGCGCCAGGA
>JARRQB010000031.1:0-8673 GCA_037382265.1 Gammaproteobacteria bacterium
CGGCAATGCACCGAGACAACTGGACCGCGGTCCGGGTTCGTTAGTACATTGATTGCGCACGAACACGCAAGCCTCGAGGGAGTCCGCGCTACCGTGATCCGATTCGTACACTGCGTCAGGCGGCGCGAAGATGTATCGCTCGAGGACTTCCGCTTGTTCTGGAAGGGGCAGGAACTCAACCGGCTGCTCGAGGAACTGGCGCTCAACACCGGGGCTGTGCGCTGGAGTACCAGCCTGACCCTCAATATCGAGGCGAACCTGCAGCTCATGGCGGAGCGCGATTCGACCGAGCCCTTCGATGCCATGGTCGAGATCTGGTGGGAACGCGCGCGCGGGCTTTACGAGCTGATGCAACAACCCGAGTTCGAGGAACTGCGTGCCGCCATCGAGACGTGCCAGCAGCCCTACGTGGACTTCCGCCGCTCGCGGCGCTTCTTCACCGACTGCGACGAGCCGGAAGCCGCCGCCGAGTTCTGAGTCGATCCGCCCGCCCGGGCTGCAGCGTTGTCCCGAACCCCCGTTCACACCGCCGTGCTGGAGCCCGCTTGGCACCCGCTGGAGCGGCGCCGGCCCGCCGGCGTGCCGGACGCCGTGTTCGGCTGGCTGAACGACCGTGGTTCGCTGACCCGGCGAGTGATCGAAGCCTGTCCTGGGCGCTTTCGGGTCAAATTGCGACGCCAGGAGTGGGCGATGCCGATGACCAGCGAGCGGCGGTTGCTGGGCATCCGCCGCGCCCGCTTCGCCCTGCTGCGAGAGGTCGAGCTGCAGTGCGGGGAGCGTCCCTGGGTGTTCGCCCGCACCGTGATACCCGGCGCCAGCCTGCGCGGCGGCGGCCGACGCTTCGCCCTGCTGGGTGAGCGACCTTTGGGGGCCTTGTTGTTTGCCGACCCGGCGACGCGCCGCGGCGGTACCCAAATCGCCCGGCTGACCCCGCGCCAACCGCTGTTCGAGGCGGCTTGCGCCGGACTCGCGCTGCGCCCGGATGAACTCTGGGGTCGGCGCACGCTATTCTTCTATGCCGGCCGGCCGCTGCTGGTGAACGAAATCTTTCTGCCCGACATTCCGCATGCCTGAACGTACGGCAACCGATCAGGAGCTACGCCGGCCGCCAGCGCGCGCCGGCTGGCGCGCGCGCCTGCATGCCTACTGGTTGTTAGTTCGGGCCGATCGTCCCATCGGCATTTTCCTGCTGCTCTGGCCCGCACTCTGGGCCCTGTGGGTGGCGGGCGAGGGACGGCCGACCTGGTGGGTGGTCGCGATCTTCGTCGCCGGCACCGCGCTGATGCGCTCGGCGGGCTGCGCAATCAACGACTATGCCGACCGCGATTTCGACGGCCACGTGAGGCGCACCAGCAGCCGGCCACTGGCCACCGGGCGGGTGACCCCGCGCGAGGCGCTGGCGGTGTTCACGGTACTCAGCGTGCTCGCCTTCGGCCTGGTGCTGCTGTTGAACGCCCAGACCATTGCCCACTCGTTCGTCGCCGTCGCCCTGGCGGCCGTTTACCCCTTCACCAAACGCCACACCCACCTGCCCCAGTTGTTCCTGGGTCTGGCCTTCGGCTGGGCAGTCCCGATGGCCTTCACCGCCCTGACCGGCGAGATACCCCCGGTGGCCTGGGTGCTGTTCGCCGCTACCGTGACCTGGGCGCTGGTCTACGACACCATGTACGCCATGGTCGACCGCGAGGACGACCTGCGTATCGGTGTCAAGTCGACCGCGGTCCTGTTCGGCAGCCGCGACCGCCTGATGATCGGCTTGCTGCAGCTTGCCGTGCTGGCGCTGCTCGTCTGGGCAGGGGCGCTGGCCGGGCGGGGCGCGCTGTTCTTCCTCGGCCTCCTCCCCGCCGCCGGTTTGTTCGCCTACCAGCAGTTTCTCATCCGCGACCGCGCCGCCGGGCCCTCGTTCAAGGCCTTTCTCAACAACCACTACTTCGGCATGGTCGTGTTCGCCGCGTTCGTCATCGACTACGCTGCCGTCTGACCAGTCACCGGATCCCGGTCTTCGACGCCTCGCCCCGGCCGATGCCGCACCCGCGCCCGGTGCCGCGCCCCGGGGCGCCGAGAGCGGAAAGACTTGATTCCTCCCCGGGGGTAGGCTAAAAACCCGCGGCTCGTATCAGCCGCATACCTAAAGGTGGTCTAGACATGACGGTGGAACTTCCGCCTGACTACAAGCCGAGCCCGGACGAGGACTACATGAACCCCCGCCAGCTCGAGTACTTTCGCCTCAAGTTATTGAAATGGCGTGAGGACCTCATGCAGGAGGCCCAGGAGACCCTGAACAACCTGCGCGACGACAGCTACAAGGAGGTCGGCGACGAAGCCGATCGCGCAAGCCGGGAAAGCGACCACAGTCTCGAACTGCGCACGCGCGACCGCTACCGCAAACTGATCCGTAAGATCGAGCAGGCCCTGGAGCGCGTCGAGGACGGTACTTACGGTTACTGCGAGGACACCGGCGAGCCCATCGGCGTGGCGCGTCTCGAGGCTCGACCGATAGCCACCCTGACGGTGGACGCCCAGGAACGGCGCGAAATGAAGGAAAAAGTCCTGGCCGACCGCTGACCCCTCCCCTCGAGGAAGATCTCGGACTCCTCACCCGTCGCTGCGCCGGTTGGGTGTCCTGGCGACCGCCCAGACCTCGATCCAGTTCGCACCGGCCCGTCGCAGCGCCCGGGCGGCGGCTGACGCCGTGCTCCCCGTCGTGACCACATCGTCGACCAGCGCCACCCGTGCCGGGGGAGGTCGTTCGCCGGCCCAGACGAAAGCCCCGGCCAGGTTGCGCCGTCGTGCCCGCCGGTCCAACGCCGCCTGGGCGGACGTATCGCGCCGCCGCTGCAGTCCGGCGAACGCTGCCGGACAGTCGAGCCGCCGGCTCAGCCGCGCGGCGAGTTCCGCCGCCTGGTTGAAGCCGCGTCGGGCGAGCCGCCGCGGGTGCAGCGGCAGCGGGACGATGAGGTCGGGCACGACCCGATCCACCAGGGCATCGGCCAGCAGGTCAGCCATGACCCGACCGGCGGCGAGGCGCCCGCCGAACTTCAGCTCGGCAATCAGGGTGTGCAGGGGCGGCGCGTAGCGGTAAGGCGCTACCAAGGCGTCGAACGGCGGTGGGCGGCTGCGGCAGCCGCCGCACTCGCCGCTGAGACCGCCACCACCGCCCAGCGGTAGGGCGCAGCGCTGGCAGGCGTAGCCGTTCGTGGGCAGGTCGGCCGCGCAGTCGCCGCACAGGTCGCGCCCGCGGGGCGCGGTGCCGGCGCACAGCAGGCATCGGGCGGGCCACGCTGCGTGGACGATATCCAGCCATTTGTAAACCATCCGCGCTCCTTGCGGTTGACACCGGTCGTGGTGCACGGCCATCCTCTGCTGCTATGCAGCATTCCAGTGCCGATAGTGTCCGTGCCGCGCCGGCGCATTGTACCGCGACACCCGCCGAGGAGGCCGCCGATGCCTGAGTCCGATCTGCGTCACGACTGGTGCACTGGCGAGGCCGAGGCCCTGCTGGCGCTGCCGTTCAATGACCTGGTGTTCCGCGCCCAGGCCGTGCACCGCACCCACTTCGATACCAACCGGGTGCAGGTCAGCACGCTGCTGAGCATCAAGACCGGTGCCTGTCCGGAAGACTGCGGTTATTGCGCGCAAAGCGCGCACCACGACACCGGCCTGGAGCGCGAGCAGCTGCTGGCGCTGACCGCGGTGCTGGCAAATGCGGCTGCGGCGCGGGCGAGGGGCGCGACCCGTTTCTGCATGGGGGCGGCCTGGCGCAACCCGACGGACCGGAACCTGGCGCGGGTGGTCGAGATGGTCGAGGGGGTGAAGGCGCTCGGCATGGAGACCTGCCTGACGCTCGGCATGCTGAGTGCTGCCCAGGCGCGGCGCCTCAAGGACGCCGGGCTCGACTACTACAACCATAATCTCGACACGTCGCCGGAGTTCTACGCAGAGGTGGTTACCACCCGCACCTTCCAGGAGCGTCTGGAGACCCTGGATCACGTACGTGCGGCCGGGCTAAAGGTCTGCTCGGGCGGCATCCTGGGCATGGGGGAATCGCCGCGCGATCGGGCAGCCATGCTGTGCCAGCTCGCCAACCTGCCGAGCCACCCGGAGTCGGTCCCGATTAACCTGCTGGTGCAGGTAGAGGGTACGCCAATGTTCGGCCGCCCACGGCTCGACCCGCTCGACTTCGTCCGCACGGTAGCCGCCGCGCGCATCATGATGCCCGCCTCCTACGTGCGCCTGTCAGCCGGGCGCAGCGAGATGAGCGATGAACTGCAGGCGTTGTGCTTCCTCGCCGGGGCCAATTCGGTGTTCTACGGCGAGCGCCTGCTGACCGCAGAGAACCCTGAGGCCGAACGCGATCGCGCGTTGTTCGAACGCCTCGGCATGGCGTTCGAGGAGCGCGTCGACGCGCCCGCGCCGCCCGCGGGGCGGGCCTGCAGACATTGCTGAGTTGCCTGAATCACGAGGGCGCGACCGGCACCGAGGGTTCTCCTGCTCGCCGGCGCGAGACGCGCGTGACCCACGGGGCCGCGACCCGGGACAACGCACAGGTCGAGCCGGCGCGTCCCGGCTGACCAGTCGGATGCGCCGCCGAGCTTGCCCAGCGCCTTTCGTGCCCGCGCGGTCTTGCTGAGGTTTGCCGTTTGAAGGATCTCGCCGTCATGCTGGACCAGCGCCGCCGCGACGGGCTGTACCGCGCGCGGCGGGTCGCGACCACCGCGCAGGGGCCGGAAATGCACATCGACGGCCGACCCGTAGTGTCGTTCTGCAGCAACGACTATCTCGGGCTCGCGAACGACCCGCGGGTGCGCGCCGCCGCCGCCGCGGGGCTGGCGAACTACGGTGTCGGGGCCGGCGCGGCCCACCTGGTCAACGGCCACAGCGCAGCCCATCACGCGCTCGAGGAAGAACTGGCCGAGTTCGTCGGGCGCGAACGGGCACTGTTGTTCTCCACCGGGTTCATGGCCAACCAGGGCGTGATCACGGCCCTGGTCGGGCGCGGCGACAGCCTGTTCGAGGACCGCCTGAACCACGCCTCGCTGATCGACGGCGGTCGCTTGTCGGGGGCGCGCTTGCGGCGCTACCCGCACCGCGATCTCGGCGTGCTGGAAGGTCTGCTCGGACGCGCCGGGGGTGAGCGCCTGGTGGTCACCGACGGCGTTTTCAGCATGGATGGCGATCTGGCGCCGCTGCCCGACCTGAGCCGGCTGTGCCGGGCGCACGGCGCCTGGCTGATGGTCGACGACGCCCACGGGTTGGGCGTACTGGGCCGCGGGGGGCGGGGCCTGATCGACCACGACGGGCTTTCGGTCACCGAGGTTCCCATCCTGGTCGGCACCCTCGGCAAGGCATTCGGCACCTTCGGCGCCTTCGTGGCGGGGAGCGCGGAGCTGATCGAGGCGCTGATCCAGTTGGCGCGCAGCTACGTCTACACCACCGCCCTGCCGCCGGCCGTTGCTGAGGCGACCCGCAGGAGCCTGCGAATCGTGCGGACGGAGGACTGGCGCCGCGAGCGTCTGGCCGAACTGGTGCGGCGTTTCCGCGCGGCCGCCGGGCGGATGGGCTTGGAACTCATGCCCTCGAGCACGCCGATTCAGCCGATCCTGGCCGGCAGCGCGGGGCGCGCACTGCGCTGGAGTGCCGCGCTGGAGGCTAGGGGCATCCTGGTAACGGCGATCCGGCCGCCCACGGTGCCCGACGGCACGGCGCGTCTGCGGGTGACCTTCAGCGCAGCGCACAGCGACGCCCACCTGGACCGCCTGCTCGAGGCCCTGGGGGCGCTCGACCCGGAGGCGCCGTGAGCGGCCTGCACGTCGTCAGTGCCGGTCAGCACGCCCCCGGCCGGCGGCCGGTGGTCCTGGTGCACGGCTGGGCGATGAACGGGGCGGTGTGGGACGCCTTCGGCGAAGCACTGGCGACCGAGCGGGCGGTCCACCGCGTCGACCTGCCCGGCCACGGCCGCAGCCCGTGGGAAGGGCGGTGCGAGTTGGGCGAGTGGGCCGCCGCGGTGGGCGCGGCGGTGCCAACGGGCGCGGTGTGGATCGCCTGGTCGCTTGGCGCGGCCGTCGCACTGCGGGCCGCGCTTGACGGTTGCGGGGAACCGGCCGGCCTGGTGCCGGTGTGCGGCACGCCGCGTTTCGTCACCGCCGCCGACTGGCCCAACGCCATGGATCCGGCGGCGCTGGCCCAGTTCGGTGCCAATCTGGCCGCCGATGCCGGGCGCACCGTCGAGCGCTTTCTCGGCCTGCAGGTGCGCGGCGCGCAGGACGCAACCGGGACCCTGCGCCGCCTGCGGCAGGCCCTGCGCGAGGTGCCACCGGCCGACCCGGCGGCGTTGGCAGCCGGGTTGGCGCTGTTGCAGGAGGCCGATCTGAGGCCGCGGTTGGGCCGTCTGCGCCCGCCCAGCCTGTGGCTGCTGGGCGAGCGCGATACGCTGGTGCCGGCGGCCATGGGCTGGCAGCTGGCCGAGTGGCTGCCGGGCGCGCGGGTCGAGATCGTCGCAGGCGCGGGGCACGCGCCCTTCCTGTCCCACCCGGCCGAGCTGTTGGCGCGGGTGCGTTCTTTCCTCGCCGCCTGCGATGACTGACCCGATAGACAAGCATCTGGTGCGCCGCGCGTTCGGCCGTGCAGCGGCGGACTACGATCGGGCGGCGGTGCTGCAGCGCGAGGTCGGCGCGCGCATGCTCGAGCGGCTCGACGTGGTTCGGCTGCAGCCGAAACTGGTGCTGGACGCCGGCGCCGGCACCGGTGCGCAGGCCGAGCTGTTGCTGCGGCGCTATCGCGATGCGCGGGTGCTGGCGCTCGACTTTGCCCTGCCCATGCTGCAACGCGCCCGCCGGCGTGGCGGCTGGCGGCGCCGACCCGGTTGCCTGTGCGGCGACCTGGAGCAGCTGCCGCTGGTCGATGCCTGCGTCGATCTGGTGTACTCGAACCTGGCGCTGCAATGGGTGAACGGCCTCGACCAGGTCTTTGCCGAGTGCCTGCGCGTGCTGCGCCCCGGCGGTCTGTTCATGTTCACCTCGTTCGGACCGGACACGCTCAAGGAACTGCGTGCCGCCTGGGCCGGGGTCGACTCCGGCTATGCGCACGTGAGCCCCTTCCTGGACATGCACGATGTCGGCGACGCCCTGATGCGGGCGCGGTTTGCCGACCCCGTGATGGACGTCGAGCACCTGGTGTTGACCTATGCCGAGGTCGACGGCCTGATGCGCGATCTGAAGAGCATCGGGGCGGCCAACGCCAACCGCGCGCGCTTTCGCGCCATGACCGGCAAGCGGCGCATGGGCGCCATGCGGGCCGCCTACGAGGACTTCCGCGGCCCCGACGGCCGGCTGCCCGCGACCTTCGAGGTGGTCTACGGGCACGCCTGGGCGCCCGCGCAGCGACGGTCGGCGGGGGAGACCCGGGTGCCTGTGGAGGCACTGCGCAAGCGCCGGCCGGGCGAAGCCTGAGGCGGGCGATGCGCGGGGTCTTCGTCACCGGCACGGACACGGACTGCGGCAAGACCGTGGTCGCCGGTGGCCTGATCCGCACCCTCGCCGATGCCGGGTTCAGCGCAGCCGGCTTCAAGCCGGTGGCCGCGGGTGCCGCGGCGACCCCCGCGGGGCTGCGCAACGACGACGCGCTCGCGCTGCAGGCGGCGAGCGTACCGAGGCCGGCGTATGAACGGGTCAACCCGATTTGCCTGGCACCGCCGATCGCGCCGCACATCGCCGCCGCCGAGGCCGGCCGGGCGATCGGTTTCGCGCCGATCCGCGCGGCCCACGCCTGGTTGGCCGCGCGCTACCAGGCGCTGGTGGTCGAGGGAGCCGGCGGCTGGCGCGTCCCGCTCGGGCCCGACGGCGACATGGCCGACCTGGCGGTCGAACTGGGACATCCGGTGGTGTTGGTGGTCGGGTTGCGGCTCGGCTGTCTCAATCACGCCTTGCTGACGGCGGCGGCGATTCGGGGGCGAGGCCTCGAACTGCTCGGCTGGGTCGGCAACCTGGTCGACCCGGGCATGGCGAGGCTCGATGACAACCTGGCGACGCTGCGCGAACGCCTTGAAGCCCCGTGCCTGGGCGTGGTGCCCGGGCTCGACGACCCGATGCCGGCCCGGGCGGCAGCGCATCTCGCCGAGTTCCGACGGCTGTTCGTCGCACGGGCGGATGGCTGAGACGGCCGGCGCGCCCGATGGGCGCTGGACCGCGTGGTAACGCAGGCCTAATACCTTGCAGTAAATCGGGAAAATACCACCATGGAAAGTAGTAAATAAGGATGTTCTTAAACACAAAAATCATAAAAAGCTTTTGCGTTGACCCATATCAATTCTTCTTGCCCCCGCAGATTGGGCTGGGTTAGCCTCCGGGCTCATTGGCGCACATCCGGCCCGCCGCGGCCTGTTGCGGTTTCGAGCAAGAAGCGGAAAAGTCTCGCGAAAACATGTGGTTACTGCTGAGCAGAGCGCAGACACGGCATTCTGGCGGGTGGTCATAGAGCCCAACTGCTCGCTGACCTGGCGACAGTCCATGGCCTTCCTGTTCGGCACCAGCGTGGTATCGCTGTCCATCGCCGGGGTCTTCGCGGCCAAGGGGTACTGGATGATCCTGCCCTTCGCCGGCCTGGAACTCGTTGGCCTGGCGGTGTGCTTCTACCTGGTGGCCAGCGCCGCGCGGCGGCGCCAGGTGGTGTCGATCA
>JARRQB010000032.1:0-14190 GCA_037382265.1 Gammaproteobacteria bacterium
CGCGTCGCCAATCGCGTTCCTTGGTGTCGGCGCGCATATCGTGCAGTTTCTTGCCCCTGGCCAGGCCGACCTCGAGCTTGGCGCGACCACGCTTCCAGTACATGGCGGTCGCGATCAGGGTGTAGCCCTTGCGCTCTACGGCACCGATCAGCTTGTTCAACTCGGCCCGGTGCATGAGCAGTTTACGGCTGCGGGTCGGGTCGGCCTTGACGTGAGAGGAGGCGGACGCCAACGGGGTGATGTTGGCGCCGAACAGATACGCCTCGCCGTCCTTCAGCAGGATATAGCTTTCCGTGATGTTCACACGGCCGGCGCGCAGACTCTTGACCTCCCAGCCTTCCAGCGCAATGCCTGCCTCGAAGCGGTCCTCGATGAAGTACTCGTGCCGGGCCTTTTTGTTCAGGGCGATCGTTGAGCCGCCCGTACCCTTGCCTTTGCTTTTCGTCGCCATAACGGCGCATTGTAGGGCCGAGTTCTGAACAGCGGCAATCGAGCAGTCTTGTTCAGGCCGGGTGGTTCCCGGACAATCAACACTTTTACCAGCATCGGCCTGCGCCGGGTAACCGCGCGAGGGGAGCGAGTCGAATGCCAGCAAAAAGGGAGTCCATCCACGGCCAGTGGTCGTCCCGCCTGATCTTCGTCCTGGCCGCGACTGGGTCTGCGGTCGGGCTGGGCAACATCTGGAAGTTCCCGTACATCACCGGGGAGAACGGCGGCGGGGCCTTCGTGCTCGTGTATCTGTTCTGCATCGCCGTGATCGGCATTCCTATCATGATGGCGGAGGTACTGCTCGGCCGACGTGGGCGGCGCAGCCCGATTAACACCATGCGCGAACTGGCGCGCGAGTCCGGGGCCAGCCCGCGCTGGGCGTGGCTCGGTTGGATCGGCGTCGCGGCAGGCTTTTTGATTATGTCTTATTACAGCGTGATCGCTGGATGGGCCGTCGCCTACGTGTTGGACGGCGCCTCGGGGACCTTTACCGGGTTCACTGCTGAGTCGGCGGGCGCGCATTTCGGCGCCATGGTGACCAGCCCGGGGACGCTGGCCTTCTGGCACACGATCTTCACCGCCATGACTGTCGTGGTGGTGGCGCGCGGCGTGCGCTCCGGTCTGGAAAGGGCGGTCCGCATCCTGATGCCGTTGCTGTTCCTGTTACTCGTGCTGCTGCTGGGTTACGCGATCAACACCGGTTTCTTTGCCGACGGCCTTAGCTTCCTGTTCACGCCCGACCTCTCCCACCTGACGGCGGAGGGCGTGCTCACCGCGCTGGGCCACGCCTTTTTCACGCTCAGCCTGGGGATGGGCGCGATCATGGTCTACGGCTCGTACATGCCGGCTTCGGCGTCGATAGCCAAGACGACGGTGGCCATTGCCTTCATGGACACCGCCGTCGCCCTACTGGCGGGCATGGCCATCTTTCCCATCGTTTTCGCCAACGGCTTGGAGCCCGGTGCCGGCCCTGGTCTGGTGTTCGTCAGCCTGCCGATTGCCTTCGGGCAAATGCCGGGTGGCCTGTTTTTCGGCACGCTGTTCTTCGTGCTGCTGGTGTTCGCGGCCTGGACCTCGGCAATCTCGCTGCTCGAGCCCGCGGTCGCCTTCCTGGTTGAAAATCGCGGCATGAGGCGATCCCGCGCCGCCTTCGTCATCGGTGTTACGACCTGGCTGCTCGGTCTGGTAACGGTGATGTCCTTCAGCTCCTGGTCGTTCTCGTTTGAGTTCGCGGGTGCGACCAAGACCGATGGCATGTTCGATATCCTGGACATCCTGACCTCGACCTTCATGCTCCCGCTCGGCGGCATGGCCATCGCCATTTTCGCCGGCTGGACGATGCGCAGAGTCGACACCGAAGACGAGCTGCGCTTGGGTTCCGGTCTCGGGTACCCCATCTGGTACCTGTTGGTGCGTTACGTGTCACCACTGGCGGTGGCGGTCATGTTTCTGAATTCGCTCGACTTGTTGCCGGTTTGATCGGAGACGCCTGTTGCCTCGTGTCGAGAAGTCTGCCCTGGTCAGCCGTTCGGCGGCCCAAATGTTCGAGCTGGTCAACGACGTCGAGTCCTACCCGCAGTTTCTGCCGTGGTGTCGATCCGGCAAGCTGCTGAAGCGCGACGAGCATGAGTTGTGCGGCGAGATCGAGGTGGCGCGTGCCGGGATCCGGCAGGTCTTCTCCACCTGCAACCGTCTCTACCCCTACGAGCGCATCGATTTGCGCCTTCGATCGGGGCCCTTTCGGCGCTTGGAGGGTAGTTGGCGATTCACCGAACTGCGCGAAGACGCCTGCAAGGTCAGCCTGGAAATGGAGTTCGAGTTCGCGGGTCGCTTGATCAACGCTGCTTTTGGGACGGTGTTCTCCCAGATCGCGGACAATCTGGTGGATGCCTTCTGTAAACGGGCACGGGAGATGGCCGATGAGTGAGGGAACGATCGACGTCGAGGTCGCCTACGCGACGCCGGACGAGCAGGTGATCGTGCCGATGCATGTCGAGGAAGGTACGACGCTGGAGGCCGCGATTCGGCGCTCGGGCCTCCTGGAGCGGTTTGAGGAGATCGATCTGGCCGAAAACAAGGTCGGGGTCTTCGGCAAACTGGCTTCGCCGGGTAGCTTGCTGCAGGACGGCGACCGGGTGGAGATCTACCGTCCGCTGATCGCCGACCCGAAGGAGGCGCGCAAACGACGCGCGGCCGAGGGCAAGGCGATGACGAAGGGTGCGCGCGACGCCGACGCGCCGGCCGGGGACTGAGTCCCGTTCAGTCCCGCACTCCGACCGCGCGCAGGCTCCGGCTCCACAGCGTGTCGTCGTTGCCGGCCCAGTCAGGCACTTCCACCACGACGTCCTCTTTCTCGCGCGCCGCGGCGGTCGCATCGGGACGCAGGTCGCCCTCGATCCGCGCCAGCTGATCGTTTTCGAAAAACAGGTGCACGCCCTGCATCGCGTCCGGCGTCGAGCCGATACCCTCGGTGTAAACATAGTCCCAGCGGTCCTGGTGAAACACGTCCACCAGCATCGGGGTGCCGAGGGCGAAGCGCACCTGACGTTTCGTCATGCCGGGCTGGAGCTTGTCGACGTCTTCCTGGGTCACGATGTTGCCCTGCTGAATCGCCGGCTTGTAGACGAACGGCAGTTTGTCGAGCCCGCGCGCGATGCCGCTGCCCAGGGCCCAGTCCGAGTTGGTACCGCAGCCGCCAAGCAGGAGACTTGCGGCTATGGTGATGTAAATGAGAAGCTTGTGCATCGGCGAATGAGCGTTGAGTCGATCTATCCGACTGATCATAACACCTGCCATCGGGGCTGAAGTGGAAAACCAGGAAATACGTAAAGCCGGGCTCAAGGTCACCCTCCCGCGGGTGAAGATTCTCGAGGTCCTGGCGACCAACGACTCGCCGCGGCACATGACCGCTGAGGACGTCTACAAGGCGCTGCTCGAACGCGGCGAGGAGATCGGCCTGGCGACCGTCTACCGTGTGCTGACGCAGTTCGTGAATGCCGGCCTGGTCGAGCGTCATCACTTCGAAGGCGGGCAGGCGGTGTTCGAACTCAATCGCGGCAGCCACCACGACCACATCGTGTGTATGCAATGCGGCTATGTCGAGGAGTTCTTCGACGAAACCATCGAGGCCCACCAGCGCAGCATTGCCGAGCGTAAGGGCTTCGCGATCCGCGACCACTCCCTGATCATTTATGGCGAATGTCGGCGCGAGGACTGTCCGCACCGACAGGAGTGACGAGTACCCTTCAACCGGGCCGGGCCAGTCGCATCATCTCTGCGGCGTGCGCGATGGTCTTGGGCGTGATGTCGACGCCGCCGAGCATGCGTGCGATCTCTCGGGCCCGGGCGGCGTCGTCGAGCGGCGTCACGTCGGTCAGGGTCGCATCGCCGTGGGTACGCTTGCTGACCCGCTGGTGCTGGTGCGCCTGGGCTGCGACTTGCGGCAGATGGGTTACGCACATGACCTGGCGGGACTCGCCGAGTTGGCGCAGTAGGCGGCCGACGATTTCCGCCACCGCGCCGCCGATGCCCACGTCCACCTCGTCGAAGATCAGCGTGGGAACTTCGCCGCAGCCGGCGGTCGCGACCTGAATGGCGAGGCTGATGCGCGAGAGCTCGCCGCCCGATGCGACCTGTGCCAACGGCGCCAGCGATTGTCCCGGGTTGGCCGCCACCTGGAAGCTGATCGCATCGCCGCCGTGCACCGCGGCCTGGTCCTCGGACAGTTCGGCCACCTCGATGGCGAAGCGTCCGCCGACCATGGCGAGTTCCTGCATGGAGGCGGTCACAATCTCCGCCAGGCGGTGCGCTGTCGCCCGGCGCAGCTCCGACAACCTCGCGGCCGCTCGGCGATACTCCTCCCACGATGTGCTTGCCGCCTGTTCCAGCGTGGCCAGGGTCTCGTCGGCGTGTTCCAGCCCTGCCCGTTCTTCCTCGAGCAGGGCTAGGTGATCGGCGAGGGTCTCCGGCGCGACCCGGTGCTTTCGGGCCAGGTCGTACAGCCGCCCGAGCTCAGCTTCGATCTCGGTCAGGCGTTGGGGGTCGGGTTCCACCCGCCCACCGTAGTCGCGCAGCTGAGCGGCCGCTTCCTCGACCTGGATGCGGGCGGATTCCAGCAGATCCCTGCCCTCGGCGAGCGTCGGGTCAAGGCGCAGCAGCTCGTCCATCATCTGTAGCGCGCGCGAGAGAGCCGGCTGGACTGCCGCGTCGGACTCGTACAGTAGTTCGGCCAGCGCGGTGGTGTCGGCAAGCAGCTGCTCGGCGTGCGCAAGTCGGCGCTGCTCCGCGTGCCGGGCCTCCAGTTCCTCGGCCGGTAGGGCGGCCTCGCGGAGCTCGCCGACCTGAAAGCGCAGCAGGTCGAGCCGGTTGGCGCGGTCGGCAGCTGCCGCGCGTAGTTGGTCGAGCCTGGCGGTGGTTGCGCTGAACGCGCGGTAAGCCTGCGTGACGGCCGCCAGGGCCTGGTCGTGGCGGCCATAGCTGTCGAGCAGCCGACGCTGTGCGGCGGGGCGCAACAGCGACTGGTGGGCGTGCTGGCCGTGCACGTCGATCAGGCGTACCCCGAGGTCGCGCAGGGTCTGTATCGGCACCGGCGAGCCATTGACGAACGCCCGTGAGCGCCCCTCGGCCGCAATCACCCTGCGCAGCAGGCACTCGTCCTCGTCGTCCAGCGCGCGCTCCGCCAGCCAGGCGTTGATCTCGGGCTGGCCGGCAAGGTCGAAGGTCGCGGTCACCTCGGCACGCGTACAGCCCTCGCGGATCAGGTTGGTGTTCGCCTTGTCGCCCAGGGCGAGCCCCAGGGCATCGATCAGGATGGACTTGCCGGCCCCGGTCTCCCCGGTCAGCGCCGTCATGCGCGGCGCGAACTCGAGCGCAAGCTCGCGCACGATCACCAGGTCGCGTATGTAAAGGCGCCGCAGCATACTCAGCGACTCGGGCGGTCGCCCCAGCCGAGCTTGGCGCGCAGTAGTTCGAAGTGATCGTGGTCCGCCGGGTGGAACAGCCGTACCGGGTTGGGGTGCTGGCGGACCACCAGGCGATCGGCGGCGCCGATCTCGACGGTCGCTTGACCGTCGCAGGTCACCCTCACGTGGGCCGGGTCGGTGCGCCCGCACACGGTGATGGCAATCTCGCAGCCGCCGTGTACCACGATGGGGCGGTTGCTCAGGGTGTGCGGGCAAATCGGCACCATCACGATGGCGTCGAGACTCGGTGTCATCAGCGGGCCGCCGCCCGACAGCGCATAGGCGGTCGAGCCGGTCGGGGTGGAGACGATGATGCCGTCGGAGCGCTGGGCGTCGACCAGCACGCCGTCCACCCAGGTCTCGAACTCGATCATCCGGGCGACATTCCACTTGTGGAACACGACGTCGTTGAAGGCCAGGATGGGCGCGGACGGGCCCACCTGTGCACTGAGCAGGAAGCGTCGGTCCTCCTGGTACTCGCCGTCCAGGATCGTGCCGAGCGACTCGAGCGCGCGATCGGGCGAGATGTCGACGAGAAAGCCGAGCCGGCCCAGATTTACCCCAACCAGGGGCATATGGGCATCGACGAGGGCGCGTGCGGCGCTGAGCAGCGTACCGTCGCCCCCGACCACGACGACCAGGTCGCAGTGGGCGCCGAGTTCGTCGAGCGGCAGCGTCGCCGCGCGGTCGGCCAGCACCCGACCGGCGTTTGGGCCGGCGATGACGCTGCAGCCGCGTTCGACCAGGAAGGCGTGGATCGCCAGCAGGGTGCTCGCCAGCCGGGGGTCGTCCGGTTTGGCGACCAGGCCGATGCGCTGAAACCGGGCTGTGGATGCTGGCACGTACTGGCCCTGCCTTGGGAACGCCGGGATAGCGCGAAGCTAGCATGCGCCCGGTGGCGCGCCAAGCGCCGGCGCGTGCTTGACACCCCTCCGGACGATTCTCATAATCGCCCTTAGCACTCGGCGCTATCGACTGCTAATTAGCTGTAAAAAATGAAGTTTTTTCGCCGCGGGGTGAGGTCGGGACGTGACGCAGGCCATCGAGAACAGCATTAACGAGCGCGCCCAGCACTTCCTAAAGGTGTTGATCGAGCGCTACATCCGTGACGGCCAGCCTGTCGGCTCGAGAACGCTCGCACGCGATGCCGGCATGGAGCTGAGCCCGGCCACGGTCCGCAACATCATGTCCGACCTGGAAGAACTCGGCTTCGTGGCTTCACCGCACACCTCGGCGGGGCGAATACCGACGGTGCCGGGTTACCGACTGTTCGTCGACTCGCTGATCTCGCTCAAGCCGCTTGCGGAGTTGGAGATCAACCTGGCGAAGGAACAGCTGGGCGGCGAGGGCGGCTCCCTGACCGTGGTGGAAGCGGCCTCCAAGCTGCTGTCGAATCTCACGCACATGGCCGGCGTGGTGATGGTGCCGAACCGCGACATCGTGGTCGTCAAGCAGATCGAGTTCGTCGCGCTGTCCGAGACGCGGGTGCTCACGGTGCTGGTGACCTCCAAGGGCGAGGTGCTGAATCGGGTCATCGAGACCTCCCGGCGCTTTCGGGCTTCGGAGTTGGAGGAGGCCGGGCGCTACCTCACCCATCACTTTGGCGGGCAGAACCTCGAGGAGATGCGGCGGCGGGTCGTGCGGGAGATGGAAGAAGCCCGCCATTCGATGAATACGTTGATGGCCAAGATGCTGGAAATGGCCGACGCTGCCATCCGGAGAGAAGAGCGCTCGGACTACGTGATGGCGGGCCAGACCAATCTGATGGATTTCGACGAACTGGCGCAGATGGACCGCCTGCGCCAGTTGTTCACCGCATTCACCGAAAAGCAGGAAATCCTCCACCTGCTCGATCGCAGCATGCGGGCGGACGGTATCCAGATCTTCATCGGCGAGGAGTCTGGCTACGACACGCTGGAAACGTGCAGCGTGATCACTGCTCCCTACCAGGTCAACGACCAGGTGGTGGGGGTGCTGGGCGTCATCGGTCCGACCCGCATGGCTTATGACCGCGTCATCCCGATCGTCGACATCACGGCCAAATTGCTCGGGGCGGCCTTGAAAAGCCTCTAAACAACCCTATCTCAGGGGGAAATTACAGGAGTCAGACGCACGGCCGCCCGCGCGGCCAGCGTGCGTGTGGCGGCGTTGACAGTTACGAATCCCGAACGAGGTAAGCGATGCAGAAGGAGCACGAGGCGGAGCGCGAGACGGCAGAAGCGGCCGCGGGCGTCGATGAGTCCCCCGAGGTCATCGTGGGCGATCTGGAACCTGCGCCGGAGGCCGCAGCCGAGGCGGCCGATTTGGAGGACCTGGGCAGGCTGCTGGAGGACGCTCGCAGCAAGGCCGACGAGAACTGGAACCAGGTGCTGCGCCTGCGCGCCGAGATCGACAACCTGAACAAGCGCCACGCCCGCGAGTTGGAGAACGCGCACAAGTTCGCGCTGGAACGTTTCGTCGGCGAACTCCTCGGGGTCTGGGACAGCCTCGAACTGGGCCACAGTGCGGCGTTCGGCGAGGCGGCCGACGTAGACAAGCTGCGCGAGGGCACGGAACTCACCCTGAAACTGCTCGGCGATGTCATGGGCAAATTCGGCGTGACGCAGATCGACCCCGCAGGCGAGCCCTTCGACCCGGAGTTTCACCAGGCGATGTCCATGCAGCCGCGCGACGACGTACCCCCGAACACGGTGACCACGGTGGTGCAGAAAGGCTACACACTCAACGGCCGCCTGGTCCGACCGGCGCTGGTGATGGTCTCGCAGCCCGGGAGCCCGCGCAGCGTCGACGAAAACGCTTGAGATCCGCGGGGTTTAACCCAATTTACCAGACAGGATTCGCATCGTTAGCCAGTCAGCAGAACCAAAACCGGAGAAGCGCATCATGGGCAAGATTATTGGTATCGACCTGGGCACGACCAACTCGTGCGTCGCCGTCATGGAAGGCGACAAGACCCGGGTCATCGAAAACAGCGAGGGCGACCGCACCACCCCCTCGGTCATTGCCTTCGCCAACGACGGCGAGGTGTTGGTAGGCCAGAGCCTGATTGGTCGCCGGTTCGAGGACTCGGTGGTCAAGAAGGACATCGACATGGTGCCTTACGCGATCGTCAAGGCCGACAACGGCGACGCCTGGGTCGAGGTGAACGGCAAGAAGATGGCTCCACCCGAGATCTCGGCCAAGGTCCTGCAGAAGATGCGCAAGACCGCCGAGGACTACCTGGGCGAGACCATCACCGAAGCAGTCATCACCGTGCCGGCGTATTTCAACGATTCGCAACGCCAGGCGACCAAGGACGCCGGGCGCATCGCCGGTCTCGACGTCAAGCGCATCATCAACGAACCGACCGCCGCGGCGCTGGCCTACGGCATGGACAAGGCGCACGGCGACAAGAAGATCGCGGTCTACGACCTGGGCGGAGGGACGTTCGACATCTCGATCATCGAGATTGCCGAGGTCGACGGCGAGCACCAGTTCGAGGTGCTGTCGACCAACGGCGACACCTTCCTGGGCGGAGAGGACTTCGACCTGCGGGTCATCGACTTTCTGGTCGAGACGTTCAAGAAGGAACAGGGCGTCGATCTGCGCAAGGACCCGTTGGCCCTGCAGCGCCTGAAGGAGGCCGCCGAGAAGGCTAAGATCGAACTCAGTTCCAGCCAGCAGACCGACATCAACCTGCCGTACATCACCGCGGACGCGAGTGGGCCCAAGCACCTCAACATCAAACTCACCCGTGCCAAACTGGAAGGGTTGGTGGACAACCTGGTGCAGCGCACCCTCGAGCCCTGCCGCATTGCGCTCAAGGATGCCGGCGTGAGCGCCGCCGAGATCGACGATGTGATCCTGGTCGGCGGACAGACGCGCATGCCCAAGGTCCAGGAGGTGGTCGAGCAGTTCTTCGGCAAGGCCCCGCGCAAGGACGTCAACCCCGATGAGGCAGTCGCAGTGGGAGCGGCCATCCAGGGCGGCGTGCTGGGCGGCCAGGTCAAGGACGTGCTGCTGCTCGACGTGACCCCGCTGTCGCTGGGCATCGAGACGCTGGGCGGCGTGATGACCAAGCTGATCGAAAAGAACACCACCATCCCGACCAAGGCGTCGCAGGTGTTCTCGACCGCCGACGACAACCAGACCGCGGTCACCGTGCACGTGCTGCAGGGCGAGCGTGAGCGTGCGGCCGACAACAAATCCCTTGGCCGCTTCGACCTGGCCGACATCCCGCCGGCACCGCGCGGCATGCCGCAGATCGAGGTCACCTTCGACCTCGACGCCAACGGCATCATGCACGTGTCCGCCAAGGACAAGGCCACCGGCAAGGAACAGTCGATCCGCATCACGGCCTCGTCCGGACTGTCGGACGCGGAGATTGATCAGATGGTCAAGGACGCCGAGGCGCATGCCGAAGAGGACAAGCGCTTCCATGAAATGGTGCAGGCACGCAACCATGCCGACACCCTGATCCATGCGACCCGCAAGTCCATGGACGAACTGGGGGACAAGTTGGAGGCGGGCGAGAAGGAGAGCGTCGAAAATGCGATCAAGGATCTCGAAGAGGCTATGAAGCAGGAGGACAAGGACGCGATCGAAGCCAAGACCAAGGTCCTCACCGATGCCTCGGGCAAGATGGCCGAGCGGCTCTATGCGCAGCAGGGCGCTGCCGGTGGTGGTGGCGACGCCTCGGCAGAGACCGGCGGCGGAGAGCGCGAGGGCGCTCGGTCGGCCGACGACGTGGTCGACGCCGAGTTCGAGGAAGTGAAGGACGACAAGAAGTAAGGCGAGGCGCTCGGCCGCCGGTTGAACGCCTTTGCCGGCACGCGCGGGGAGCACGAAGCTGCTCGCGCGTGCCGGCGTATTGTGGTTAGGGGCCGGCGTGGGGCGGTCGGAGCTGGATAGCGGGAACCATGGCGAAACGCGACTATTACGAAGTCCTCGGTGTCAGCAAGAACGCCAGCGAGGCGGAACTGAAGAAAGCCTATCGCCGCCAGGCGATGAAATTTCACCCGGACCGCAACCCGGGCGACAGCGAGGCCGAGGCGAAGTTCAAGGAGTGCAAGGAGGCCTACGAGGTACTGGCAGACCCGCAAAAGCGTGCTGCGTACGACCAGTTCGGCCACGCCGGCGTAGAGGGCGGAGGATTCGGCGGCGCCGCCGGCGGCTTCGGCGGTGCGAGTTTCAGCGACATCTTCGGCGACGTCTTCGGCGATATTTTCGGCGGTGGACGCGGCGGGGGCCAACGTGTCCATCGCGGGGCCGATCTGCGTTATAACCTCGAGATCAGCCTCGAGGAGGCGGTCCGCGGTACTACGGTAAAGATCCGCGTCCCCACGCTCACCAACTGCGAGGCTTGTCATGGCACCGGCGCCCGCAAGGGTACCTCGCCCAAGGCCTGTCCGACCTGCCAGGGCGCCGGCCAGGTGCGCATGCAGCAGGGCTTTTTCTCGGTGCAGCAGACCTGCCCGACCTGTCACGGTCGTGGTCAGGTGATCGAAGAGCCCTGCCCGAGTTGTCACGGCCACGGCAGGGTTCAGGAGCACAAGACGCTGTCGGTCAAGGTGCCGCCGGGTGTCGATGTGGGTGACCGAATTCGCCTCGCCGGCGAGGGCGAGGCGGGTGAACACGGCGGGCCGTCCGGGGACCTGTACGTCCAGATCAACGTCAAGCCGCACCCGATCTTCACGCGGGACGAGGCCAATCTGTACTGCGAAGTCCCCATCCCGTTCACCAAGGCGGCACTGGGCGGCGAGCTCGAGGTGCCGACCCTCGACGGCAAAATCATGCTCAAGATCCCGGACGGCACCCAGACCGGGCGCATGTTCCGCATGCGCGGCAAGGGCGTGAAACCGGTGCGGGGTGGTCCGGTCGGCGATCTGATCTGCCGGGTGGTCGTCGAGACCCCGGTCAAGCTCACCGAGCAGCAAAAAGATCTGCTGCGTCAGTTCGACGACAGCATCTCCTCCTCGCGCAGCAAACATAGCCCCAACACCACCGGTTGGCTGGACGGGGTCAAGAAGTTCTTCGAAGGCGTGGGATTCTGAAACAGGACGGGCTGATGATCCGAGTAGCCGTGGCAGGCGCCGCCGGGCGCATGGGCAGGACCTTGATTCAGGCGGTGGCCGAGGCCGACGACCTCGCGCTGGGGGCGGCCACCGAGCGGCACGGTTCCAGCTTGGTCGGCAGCGACGCCGGCGAGCTCGCGGGCATCGGGCGGCTGGGCGTGGCGATCGCCGACGACTTGGGCCGGGTGACCGACGACTTCGACGTGCTGATCGACTTTACCGGCCCGGCCGCCACCATGGCGCATCTGGCCGTCTGCCAGGCGCACGGCAAGCGCATGGTGATCGGCACCACCGGGCTCGACGAGGCCCAGAGGGAACAGATTCGCGCGGCTGCCGCGGACAGCGGCATCGTTTTTGCCCCGAACATGAGTGTCGGCGTCAACCTGTGCCTCAAGCTGCTGGAGACCGCCGCCCGCGTTATGGGCGGTGATGCCGACATCGAGATCATCGAGGCGCACCACCGCCACAAAAAGGACGCTCCGTCCGGCACGGCGCTGCGCATGGGCGAGGTGGTTGCCGGGGCGCTGGGTCGCGACCTCGCCGCCGTGGCGGTGTACGGCCGTGAGGGCGAGACCGGCGAACGCCGGCGCGAGACCATCGGCTTCGAGACTATCCGGGCCGGCGACGTCGTCGGCGAGCACAGCGTTTGGTTCGCCACCGAGGGTGAGCGGGTGGAGATCGTGCACAAAGCGTCGAGCCGCATGACCTTCGCCAAGGGTGCGCTGCGCGCCGCGCGCTGGCTCATGGACAGATCCAACGGGTTGTTCGACATGCAAGACGTGTTGGGGCTGTGACCGGGGGATTCGTGCCCCGTCCCTTCACTCCAGCAAGCCAAGCAGCAGTTCGCGGTGTCGCGACGCCTCGGCTTCGGGTAAGCCGGACAGTTCGTTGAAGTAGACCCGCACGGCACCTCGCAGGGTGCCCTTCTGGCGGCCCTTGAGCGTGATCGACCCGCACGCCGCCTGCTCCCGTTCGAGCCTGGCCGCGATCTCCAGCAGGCTCTCCCGTGCGGCCTCGGCACACGCGCTGCCGCCCGGCGGAAACGCTGCCTGGGCGTAGCCGCGAAGCGCTTCGCACAGCAGGGCACCGTGCTCCGCTCCGCAGGGCATCGCTCGCCCGGCGGCCACCGCGTCAGCTCCGGCCGTACACGGGGACCGCCGCACCCGTTACCGCGCGGCTCGCCTCGGCGGCGAGGAACACCACGACGTCGGCGAGGGCCGCCGGTGCCACCCAGGTGGCGTGATCGGCGTCCGGCATGGCCGCTCGGTTCTGCGGCGTGTCGACGGTGCCGGGCAGGATGCAATTGGCGTTGATTCCGGCGTGCTTGTGTTCGGCGGCCAGGGTTTCGGTCAGCGTGATGACTCCGGCCTTTGACGCACAATACGGCCCCATGCCCGCCTTGCCCTCGCGCGCGGCACGGGCGGAGACGTTGACAATGCGCCCGCCGCCGCGCGCCAGCATGTGCGGGATGGCCGCCGCGCAGCAGTGGAAAACGCTGCGGAGATTCAGGTCCATCATGAAGTCCCAATCCGCGCTCGGGGTCTCGTGCAGCTTGGGCCCCATGGTGAAGCCGCCGGCGATGTTGGCCAGGCAGTCGATGCGACCGAGCGCCTGGGCGACGCGGTCGATTGCCCGGTTCACCGCGTCTCGATCCAGCAGGTCGACGGTCTCGATCAGGTGGCGGTCGACGCCGGGGAGTCGGTCGCGCAGGCCGGCCAGGTGGTCCGCGTCACGATCTACCAGGGCGAGGCTCGCGCCCCGGGCGGCAAACGCCTCCGCGACCGCCGAGCCGACGTTGCCGGCCGCGCCGGTGATCGCGATCGCCTTGCCCTCGAACTCACTCATTTCGACTCTCCAGAGGCATGGGAAACGGACGTCAGGGTAATCAATCGGACGCCGGGGGAACAGGCGGCCCCGGTAGGGTTTCCCGTTGGCACGCGCAGTGCATCACCGATGGCAGTCCGCCTTGCCCTGGAGAACCGAGCCTCATGAATCTGACCGCGCATCTGCCTCTGCCGACCACCGAACCTCTGGCCAACGCCGGCACGGCCGTGGTGCCCGCCAGCAGGGACGCCCTGACGCTGCGCGTGTCCGGCCTGGAGGCCGCCGACGCCCTCGTCGAGGTGACCGTCGCCGACGGTACTGGCGAGACGTCGTTCGCGTTGCCATTCGGCCAGTTGATGCAGGTCCTGGCGTCCGCCGGCACCGGGTTGCCGGAGGGCGGCAAGCCGTTGCCGCCGCCGGGCGCACCTGCCGGCGCGGGCCTCGACGCAGAACTGCTCGGCGCCGCTGACGTACGCGGCGAGTTGCTGCAGCACCTGGTGCGGCGGCTGCACGAGGCCGCGCCGGGCAGCGACCTCGCATTCGCTGCGCCGGGAGGTGAACTGGAGGTGGCGGTGCAGTCGAGCGACGACGGCGCAGCGGACAGCCTGAGTTTGGCTGTCGCTCCGCTGCTGCAGCAGTTGTTGACACAGGGGGCGCTGCGGCTGGCGGACCCTAACGCGCCCGTCGGAACCGCCGCCGACCTTGCGCCGGCGACCGAGCGCCCGTCGTCGGTGGTGGCCGGTGCGATTCGGCAGGCCCTGCAGCCGGTGCAGGACAGCGTCCCGCCGGACGCGGGTGGGGATCCCCCGGGGCTTGCCTTCGGGGCGGCCCGCGCGTCGGCGACGGCATCGTCCGCCGTCCAG
>JARRQB010000032.1:14272-24654 GCA_037382265.1 Gammaproteobacteria bacterium
GCGCGACACTGCCGGACCCGGCGGGGCAGGGCACGGCCAACGCCGCGGGCGCGATGGCGAACCCGCTGACGTCGGGCGGTGCTGTCAACCTGCCGGCCGGCGCTGGCGTCGCGCCGCGCACCGAATTCGCCCTGCCGGAGCAGGTGGGCGGGCAGCGTTGGGCGCAAGCGCTTGGTGAGCGTGTACTGATGATGGTCGGGCGCGATAACCAGGTGGCAGAGCTGCGGCTCAATCCGCCTCATCTTGGTCCGCTCGAGGTGCGCGTGTCGCTACATCAGGACCAGGCGAGCGTGACCTTCCTGGCCCAGCACGCGGCAGTACGCGAGGCATTGGAGCAGGCCATTCCGCGCCTGCGGGACATGCTGAGCCAACAGGACCTGCAGCTGGTCCAGGTGGACGTATCGCAGCGCGAAACCGGCCAGCAGACTTCCTTCGGCCAGCCGCCAAGCGAGCGCGGTCAGACCGGCGGGCACGCCGCCGCCGGCGGGCTCGCGCCGGCCGAAGAGGGCGGATCGGGCGCCGGCGTGGGCGCGATGGTCGCCCGGGGTCTGGTCGACTTGTTCGCGTAACCCGTGCGGCATCCGTGGCGCTCGCGGTGCGCGAGCCACTATGATAGGCCACCGGGCGGCGATGACGCCGCGCCGGGGCTGACAGCGTCAAGGGTGCCGCGTGTTGAAACTGCTCAAATTCCTGATCCTGCTGCTGACGGCGACGCTGGGAGCCGCCTTCGCCTACATCAACCCCGGCCAGGTTAAGCTTTCGTACTACTTCGGTTCCTGGGAACTGCCCCTCGGCGTCCTGCTCTTTCTCCTGCTTGGCGCAGGAATCCTGATCGGTTATCTCGCGTGCCTGGGTTGGTTCTTCCGGTTGAAGAAAGAGAATGTCGCACTCCGGCGACGAACCGACCTGGCCAACCAGGAGATCAACAACCTGCGCGCGATGCCGTTAAGGGATCGCTGATCGCGATGGAAATGCTGCTGTGGTTCCTGCTGCCGGTAGCGGCCGCGTCCGGTTGGATCGCGGCGCGGCGCAGTGCCCGAGGGGCGGCGCCCCCCAAGCCGATCTACGACAACAACCCGGACTACTTCCGCGGTCTCAACTACCTGCTGAACGAAGAGCCCGACAAGGCGATCGACGTCTTCGTGCAACTCCTCGAGGTCGACAGCGAGACCGTCGAGACCCACTTGGCCCTGGGCAGTCTGTTTCGCCGGCGCGGCGAGGTGGAGCGGGCGATACGTATCCATCAGAACTTGATCGCGCGCCCCGCGCTGAGCCGCGAGCAGCGTGCGCAGGCGCTGCTGGAGCTGGGCCAGGATTACATGCGGGCAGGGTTGTTCGACCGGGCGGAGAACCTGTTCAAGGAACTGCGCGAGATGAAGATCCACCTCAAGCCCGCGCTGCGCAACCTGCGTCTGATCTACCAGCAGGAACGCGACTGGGACGCATGCCTCTCGGTGACCGAGGCGCTGCAGCCGCTGGTGGGCGAGGATCTTGGCCCGGAACGGGCCCACTATTACTGCGAACTGGCCAAGACCGCACTGGAGCGACGCCAGCACGGCCAGGCCGAAGGGCTGCTCAGGAAGGCGCTGGCCGCCGACCGGCGTTGTACCCGGGCAATGCACATGCAGGCGGCCATGGCGAGTGCGCGCGGCGACTACCGCGAGGCCATACGCGGTCTGCTGCGCGCGGCCGACACCGACCCGGACTATTTTCCGGAACTGTTGCCGGACCTGATCGAGGCCCACAAGCGTCTGGGCGACCTGGCCGGACTGCGGAGCTATTTCGAGCAGCGCATGGCCCGGCAGCCGACCGCGGCCCTGGAGCTTGCGCTGGCGGACATCGTCAAGGACAGCGAGGGCGAGCGGGCGGCGGTGGCCTACCTCAGCGAGCGGGTGCGCTCCGCGCCGAGCCTCAAGGGGCTGCTGAAGCTCGTGGAATATCACGGGTGCGGCAGCGACGCCGCGGCCGATGACGTCCTGATCGGGCTGCGCGAGCACATCGACCGCCTGCTGCACGAGCGCCCGCAGTACCAGTGCACGCGCTGCGGTTTTTCCGCCAAGACCTTGCATTGGCAGTGTCCGAGCTGCCGCAGTTGGGGCAGCTTCAAGCGGCGCCCGGAGATCGAAGAATGTCTGCAGGTGAATCCATGACCAGAGGCCCCCGCATCATCGTCGCACTCGATTTCCCGGCGCGCGCACCGGCACTCGCGTTGGTCGAGGGTCTCGACCCTGGGCTGTGCCGGGTCAAGGTGGGTAAGGAGATGTTCACGCGCTTCGGACCCGCGTTCGTCGAGGAGCTGAGGGTGCGTGGCTTCGAGGTGTTCCTCGACTTGAAATACCACGACATCCCCAACACCGTCGCCGCGGCATGTGCGGCAGCGGCCGATCTGGGCGTATGGATGGTCAACCTGCACGCCTCCGGAGGACGGCGCATGATGGCGGCGGCGCGCGAGTGCCTGGTCGGCAGGTCCGCCCCGCCGCTGCTGATTGCCGTGACGATTCTGACCAGTCTGGGGGCGGAAGACCTCGTCGAGGTCGGCTTTACGGGCGATCCGCAGAGCAACGTGCTGCGGCTCGCGAAGCTGGCCGAGTCAGCTGGGCTCGACGGCGTCGTGTGTTCGCCGCGCGAGGCGGCGGCGATCCGCGCGGCGGCCGGCGCAGACTTTGCGTTGGTGACGCCGGGTGTCCGGCCGGCGGCGGCCGACGTCGACGATCAGAAACGGGTTATGACCCCCGCCGATGCCATCAAGGCCGGTTCGACGTACCTGGTGGTGGGTCGGCCGATCACCGCGGCGGCGGACCCGCTGGCCGCTCTTGCGGCCATCAACCGGGACGTGGCGACCGCCTCGAGCTAGAAATTCGTTCTGCGTCTATAAATAAAACCTTGGCGCGAATCGGCTTTTCATCTGCTACCGTTAGCCGCGGTCACTCGAGGCCTGGACAATTTCCCCGGGCAACCAAAGATTCAAAACAAGTAGTTATATCGACTACTTCGATCGATTTCTCGAAATTCACCGAGCCGTTCGCATCGGTTCACTGTCCAAGGAGGCCAGCGCATGATTAAGCCCGTCGGTTCCGACGAACTGCAACCGCTCTTTATCTACGACGCCGACAAGCACCACGCGGTCACCCACGAGGCCGAGTCGCTGCCGTCGGTAGTGATCAGTTCCCAGGCCGCCGGCAACGCGGTCATGATGGGTGCCGGCTACTTCAACCCGCTGAAGGGTTTCATGAACGTGGCCGACGCCGTGGGCGCGGCAGACAAGATGACGCTGACCGACGGCTCCTTCTTCCCCGTTCCCGTGCTTTGCCTGCTCGAGAACGTGGACGCGATCGCCGGTGCCAAGCGCATCGCGCTGCGCGACCCGAACGTCGAGGGCAACCCGGTGCTGGCGGTCATGGACGTCGAGGCCATCGAAGAGGTCAGCGACGAACAGATGCAGCTCATGACCGACAAGGTCTACCGCACCCGGGACTCGGAGCACCCGGGCGTGGCGGCGTTCAACGGCCAGGGCCGCTTCGCCGTGTCCGGTCCGATCCAGGTGCTCAACTTCAGCTACTTCATCACCGACTTCCCGGACACTTTTCGCACCGCGGTCGAGATACGCAACGAGATTGCCGAGCGTGGGTGGCGTAAGATCGTCGCCTTCCAGACCCGCAACCCCATGCACCTGGCACATGAGGAACTGTGCCACATGGCCATGGAGCGATTGGGCTGCGACGGCCTGGTGATTCACATGCTGCTCGGCAAGCTCAAGCCGGGCGACATCCCCGCGCCGGTGCGTGACGCGGCCATCCGCAAGATGGTCGAGCTCTACTTCCCCCCGAACAGTGCCATGGTCACAGGCTACGGCTTCGACATGCTGTACGCCGGGCCGCGCGAGGCCGTGCTGCACGCCTACTTCCGCCAAAACATGGGGGCGACGCACTTCATCATCGGCCGCGATCACGCGGGTGTGGGCGACTACTACGGCGCGTTCGATGCGCAGACGATCTTCGACGAAGAGGTCCCGGCCGGGGCGCTGGAGATCGAGATCTTCAAGGCGGACCACACCGCCTGGTCCAAAAAGCTCAACAAGGTGGTGATGATGCGCGAGGCACCGGATCACTCCAAGGAAGACTTCGTGCTGCTGTCCGGCACCAAGGTTCGCGAGATGCTGGGCAACGGCGTCGCCCCGCCGAAAGAGTTCTCGCGTCCCGAAGTGGCGAAGATCCTGATCGATTATTACCAGTCCTTGAACTGAGCCGCGCCGGAACGTCCGGTTCCGGTACAGCGCCCGCCACGGTCTTGGACCACGGCGGGTTTTTTCTCGGTAATCCGCCCGAAAGTAAGCCCTCAACGTGCAGCGGCGGCACGCCGGCCGCGTCCTTGCGGCTTGCGCTTGCGCTACGTCGGGGTCACGATGCCGGCCAACGGCTAGCAATTTCCCGGTCGAGTGGGCGGCTGGAATCCCTGAATGCGACTCGGTATTGATGAGCAAAAGACACTTAGAGATAGAATCTTATGAAGATGTCTTCCGCGGATTTCTGAAGCTTGGTCGTTACCGTTTGCGGCACGAGAGCTTCCGCGGCGGCTGGTGCGAGCCCGTCGTGCGAGAGCGCCTCGAGGGTCTACGTGCGGTGGCCGTGCTGCCGTACGATCCGGAAACCGACAGCGTCGTACTGATCGAGCAGTTTCGCATCGGTGCGTTGCGCGACCACGCCGGACCCTGGGTCCTGGACGTGATTGGCGGGTACTGGGAGCCGGGGGAGACGGCCGAGGACGTGGCGCGCCGCGAGTGTCTCGAAGAAGCGGGGTGTGGCGTACTCGATCTGGTCCCGATCGGCGAGTTCTACGCTAGTCCGGGCATTTCCAGCGAACGCATTGCGGTGTTTTGCGCCCGGGTAGTGGCGCCGGCGTCGGGCGGTGTACACGGTTTGGCCCACGAAGGCGAGGAGACCCGGGTGGAGGTCATGTCGCTCGACGCGGCGGCGGCCGAGTTGTTCGGGCGCCTGCGTTCGACGACGGCCATCGTCACGGTGCAGTGGCTGTTCGGCCATCGCCAGCAGGTGAGGCACCGCTGGGGCTTTACCTGATGCTTCCCGCTTCGCCGAGCCGGGTGACCCGCACCTCGACGTCACGCTCGTCCCGCCCCCGGGTGCTGGCACTGTAGCCGGGGCCACGCTCGTCCCGGGTCCCCTCGTGCGCACTGCCGCCCAGAGGTATCCAGCGGCCGAGTTCGCCGTTTATCGTCGTGTCCGCGCGCTGTACGCCGAAGCCTTCCCGCGCTCCCTCATAGCGGTCGGCATGCTGACTGATCTGCAGCGTTACCCGCTCGCCGTGCACCCAGGGCACCACGTGGAAACCGGTGGTCGCCGCTCGGTACTGGACACCACCTCGTGCCACGCCGCCGAGATAGACTCTGGGTACGAATTCACGGATGGGCACTTCCTGGCCGACGGCGATAAAGGCGGGTCGACCCTCGACGGCGCGGATGAACTGGGTCACGTCGTCGCCCCGCCGAGTGCGCGAGGAATGGGCGTAGCCTTCGGCGCGACCGTCCAGGCGGCCGCTGTCAGGGGTCGCGTGGGCGTCGACCCCGCCGCGCAGACCGGCGGCGTCGCTCGCAACGGCACCGCGGCCACCCACGCGAACCTCGATCAACAGGCGCTGCGGTGGCTTGTCGAGCTGCTTGAGCACGCCGCGCACGGCGCCGAGCTGTTCGGGCGTGCCCTTGACGATGAGTTGATTGCCCATGCTGGTGACGCTGCCGCCGGGTCCGACCAACGGCTGCAGCACGGGCACCAGCTCTTGCGGCGGGCGCGCCTGCATGGCAAAGATCTCTATGCGGGTGCCGTTCTGAGCGGCGGCGCTGCCGCCAAATGCCAGCGCGGCCCCGCACAGGAGCCGGGCGAGCAGGGCGCGACCGTATCGGCGGTGCGAGGTCATGGTGGCTCCTGTCTCAAAGATGCATGGGCCGCAGGTCCGGGTGGAGGTCGGCCCGCTCCCAGACTCCGTCGAACACCGCAGCGAGCCGGGGTGCCTCGTTGGGCGGCACGATGTGGCTCAACCAGCGATCGAGCACCGGCGTCGGTCGGCGCAGGTAGTGGTGGTCGTCCACCAGCACGAAATGCTCCGCCAGCTCCGCGTCCTGGCGGTCGGCGGCGCGCATGCTGAGCCGGCTCGGCATGCGGTCCGCCAGCTCCGTCAGCCGGGGATTGGCGCGCCGGGTCCCGGTCGGGTCCAGCACGCACAGCCGGGCCTCGAAACGATCGTGGCGCAGCAGGGCCGCGCGGAGCGCCTCACAGAGATCTTCCCGGTTCCAAAGGCGTGGGTCGAGTTCGTGGAGTATCGCCTTGATGCCGAGCTGCGCCTCGCCGAACAGTGTCTGCAGTCCCGCGCGCAGCTCGTCGGTTCCCTCGTAGTGTTCTGCCAATGTCTGTTCAGTCATGCTCGCCTGGTCCCGGTTCGGTGATGTCCAGCTCCATTCTACGATGAAGAATGCCGGCCTCCTCGAACACTTCCCCGCGTGCCGAGAATCCCGCGCGGGCGTAAAACGGCAGCGCGGTGCACTGGGCGTGGAGGTACACGGACGTCAGGCCTTGGGTAGCCGCCGCGCGCAGCGCCGCGTTTAGCAGCCGAGTGCCAATCCCGCGCCCGCGCCAGGCCGGCAGAACGGCCATCCGTCCGATCTGTCCATCGGGCAGAAGCCGGGTGGTGCCGACCGGCATCCCGGCCGGCGTACGCGCCAGCCAGTGGACGGCGGCCGCGTCGCGCTCTTCGCGCTCCAGCGCGGCGGGGACGCCCTGTTCATCGACGAACACCGCCGTGCGGACTGCCATCAGCGCCGCCTCGTCACGCCGCCAGTCGGCCTCTCGGACCCTGACCTCAGGCTCGTTCATCCGGAAATGCTAGAAAGCCCGCGTCGTACAGGGTCGCCAACAGTTCGAGGCAGGCCGGTTGCGCCAGCCATTCCTCGAGGTAGCCGAAGTGAATTTCCCGGGCGTGACTCAAGGTCTTGAGCAGATCGCGGCAGGGCTCCGGCACGTCGAATTCCCGGCCATTGACGAACAGCACCGCACCATCGCCGACCTGCGCGCAGGCAGCGCGTGACCAGGGGTGACGCAGAACGCGGCCGGCGGCGCGCAGGCGTTCACGGAACAGGTTCGCCGGCGTCGCTTCCTCGCGTGCTGGAGGCACCAGATGCGCCTTGGGCTCCGTGACGAAGCGGCCGAACCAGCGTTGCGTCTCCTGCGGGCTGGTGCGGGTGAGCTGCCCCACCAGGTCGACCACGGCCGCCAATACCGAGGGCGGGATCTCCGCGCTGCAGGTCTGCGGCGACAGCACCGGGTCCCGGTAATGGGCGACACCGGACTCGCGCTCGACGAGGTGCTCGCACCAGTCGGTCAGCAATTCACGCCAGGCGGGCGCACGGAAGCCTACGGAGCAGGTCATGCACGGCCCTTCGGCAACTCCCCAGTGGGCCACGCCCGGCGGCAGGTACAGGACGTCGCCGGGAACCGTCAGCCATTCGTGCGCTGCGCGGAAGTCGGCCAGTACCCTGAGGTCCGTGTCCGGCACCAGTGGGGCATCGGCCTGCGGGCGCGTGTCGATGGACCAACGGCGCCGGCCCTCGACCTGCACCAAGAAGACGTCGTACTCGTCGACGTGCGGGCCGACCGAGCCCGCATCGGCGGCGTAGCTGATCATCACGTCATCGATGCGCCAGTCCGGGAGAAACGTGAAGGCCTCCAACAGTTCGGCCACCTCGGGCACGTGCTTGTCGACGTCCTGCACCAGCAGCGTCCAATGCGTCTCCGGCAGGCGGGAGAACGTCTCCTCGTCGAACGGCCCGTGCATCAGTTGCCAGCGGCGGTCTTCCGAGTCGAGGACGATGCGGGCCTCGACGTCGGGCTCGCAGGCGAGGCCGGCCAGTTCGTCTGCCGATACCGGACAGCGGTAATCGGCCAGGGCGCGGCGCATCAGCAGCGGCTTCTTCTGCCAGATGAGGTGCAGAAAACTCTCGGCGGAGACGGCTTCCGGAAACTGGATCTGGGACATTCGGGTACCGGCGGCTGGCGACCTTCCCCAGTTTAACCCGCAGCCGGGGCGAGAAAGCACCGCCGTGTGGTAGCGTGCCCGGGGGTCCCCCTGTCTCGGGCAGGGTCGACAACGACAGCCACACCGACCCGTGGCTGAAGCTCGCCCGCTCGATCCGGCAGTTTGTCAAGAGTAAAGTTTAAAAGCCTGAAAAAACTGACTACACTTCCCATTTGCCGGACGGTCGGTGTGGTAGCTGGCGATCACTCTCCGGCCCGCGGCTGTCTTCCATCCGAAGTACGGCTGGCGCCGTGCTGGCGCGTTTGGCTGGACGAACGAGTTTCTGTTGGCGACTTTCAGGAGAGGGGTAGCATAATGTTCGCGAAATTGGGTTCGAAGACGTTGCTGGCCGCGGCGCTGCCGATGGGTGTCGCCATGGCGCTGGCCTCCTCGGTTGGCGTAGCGGCCGAGAGGGAGATGGGTCGTCTGACCAGTTCCAGTGGCGTGGTGCTGAGCGGTGCCGGTGAGTGCTGGGAGGCGAAGGACGGCAGCAAGGAGCTGTACGAGGAGTGCGGCGACGTCATGCCGGTGGGAGTGCGGCGACGTCATGCCGGTGGCTGATTCCGACGGCGACGGTGTGCCGGACGACGTGGATGCGTGTCCCGGGACCCCGGCGGGCGTGGCGGTGGACGCGCGGGGCTGTCCGCGCGATTCTGACGGTGACGGCGTGCCGGATTACCTGGACAAGTGTCCGGGGACCCCGAGCGGTGCGAAGGTTGACGCGGACGGCTGCGAGATCATGGACAGCGTGTCGATCAGCGTGACGGCGGACCACTTTGATTTTGACAGTGCGACGCTGAAGCCGGCGATGGAGTCGGAGCTGAGCGAGGTTGCGGCGAAGGTGAGGGCGAGCGCGGGCTCGGAGATGCTGGAGGTGGTTGGTCATACCGACAGCACGGGTCCGGAGGCGTACAACCAGGGTCTGTCGGAGCGTCGTGCCGAGGCGGCGGCGAGCTACCTGATCGACGCGGGCGTGCCGGCCTCGCAGATCAGCACCATGGGCAAGGGCGAGAGCGAGCCGGTTGGCGACAACGGCACGCGCGACGGCCGGGCCATGAACCGTCGCGTGGAGGTGCTCACGCGCTGAGCGACGCTGCAAGGCGAAGCACGGAAAAGCCGCGCGCAAGCGCGGCTTTTTTGTGGTTCCGCCTCGAGCCGCCAAGGGCTTCGGGTACCGCTGGGTACACGGTGTCTGGCCGGGGGGCAGTCATGGAGCAGCTATTGCAGGTCAGGCACAGCAATCCACGGTCCCGGGCGTCAGATGGCTTTTGCCTGGGCCACGGCGTTACCGATGTAGCTGGCGGGCGTCAGCTGCCGCAATTCGGCTTTCACCTCGTCGGGCAGATCCAGCCCGTCGATGAACGACCCGAGCCCGGCGGCGTCGATGCCTTGCCCGCGGGTCAGGTCTTTCAGCTTTTCATAGGGCTTGTCTATGCCGTAGCGGCGCATGACGGTCTGGATGGGTTCGGCGAGCACCTCCCAATTGGCGTCGAGATCGGCCGCGAGGCGCGCGTCGTCCGCCTCCAGCTTGCCGATACCGCGCAGCAGCGACTGCAGCGCGATACTCGTGTAGGCGAAGCCGGTGCCCATGTTGCGCAAAACGGTCGAGTCGGTGAGATCGCGCTGCCAGCGCGACACCGGCAGCTTCGCGGCCAGATGACCGAACAAGGCGTTCGCGACCCCGAGGTTTCCTTCGGCGTTCTCGAAGTCGATCGGGTTGACCTTGTGCGGCATGGTCGAGGAGCCGACCTCACCGGCGACCGTCTTTTGCTTGAAATAGCCGAGCGAGATGTAGCCCCAGACGTCGCGGCTGAAGTCGATCAACACGTTGTTTAGGCGTGCCACCGCGTCGAACAATTCAGCCATGTAGTCGTGCGGTTCGATCTGGATGGTGTAAGGGTTCCAGGCCAGCCCGAGCGATTCGACGAATTGCCGGGCCAGCGCCTCCCAGGGGACGTCGGGGTAGCTGGCCAGGTGGGCGTTGTAGTTGCCGACGGCACCGTTGATCTTGCCCAGCAGGGCGACGCCGGCGACCTGCTCGCGCTGGCGGCGCAAACGGTGGACGACGTTCGCCATTTCCTTGCCCAGGGTGGTGGGTGAGGCGGGCTGGCCGTGCGTACGCGCGAGCATCGGTTGGTCGGCGTGGGCATGGGCTTGTGCACGGATCGCGTCGATGACTGCGTCGATCCCCGGCAGCAGCACCTGGCCGCGCCCTTCGCGCAGCATCAGGGCATGCGAAAGGTTGTTGATGTCCTCAGAAGTGCACGCGAAGTGGATGAACTCGGTGACCGCCTCCAGTTCGG
>JARRQB010000033.1:0-7242 GCA_037382265.1 Gammaproteobacteria bacterium
CCGACATCGGCGCGCGGCACGGCATCTTCGAGCAGCACGAGACCGACATCATCACCAACCTGCTGCGCTTTCGCTCGGTACGGGCCAGCGACATCTTGACCCCCCGCACCGTGGTGCAGTCGGCGTCGGTGCACGAGACGATCGGCGGCTACTTCGAGAAGAACCGCGATCAGCGTTTTTCGCGCATACCGCTCTACGAAGACGACTCGCACGACCACGTCGTCGGCTACATGCTCAAAGACGAGTTGCTGGCGCACGTGGCGGAAGGCGACAAGGGCGCGGCAGTCGGCGTGCTCAGGCGCGACATCATCACCGTGGCGGAGGATCACCCGATCGTCGATCTGTTCAATCTCTTTCTGGCCGAGCGCGAACAGATCGCGTTGGTGGTCGACGAGTTTGGCGGTATGGCCGGGATCGTGACCATGGAAGACGTGATCGAAACCCTGCTCGGGGTGGAAATCGTCGACGAGTCCGACCACACCGAGGACATGCAGTTGCTGGCGCGCCGCAACTGGGAACGTCGCGCCAAGCGCCTCGGTCTGGTGGATGGTGTCGAGCGCAGCGAGCAACGCGGCCAAGAGGCGGCAACGGAACCTGAATAGACAAGGCTAGCAGCGCACGAAGCCTGCTGCCGCTCCGGCCTCAGGCCGCGGCGATCGGCGGGACTGACGGTCGTGCCGCGGCGACTGGGTTGGCCGGCAACCCCATCCGACCTGATGTGAACGGGCGATGCCATCCCCCGCCTTCGGCGCGAGCGGTGTGTCGAACCAACCGACAGGTCGTGTTTTACCGAGCAGGAGCTTTAGCGCATCGCGGCGCTGGTGCCGTTGCGCTGACCCGCACAGAGTGGCTGAAGGGTCCGCTGCTGACGCAGCGGCTGGTTGCCGATCGGTCTGCGGCGGCCGGCACGGCCCGAGGCGGGCCAGTGGAGTGCCGGGATGCGGTCGGAGATCGCGGTTGTGACCGTCACGCGAACTCGTTACCGTTCGCCCCAGAGTCACTGTCGAGTGTTACCTGGCCGCGCTGCGCCGATGCGATACCTGTTCGTCTCTGATCTCCACTACGCACTCAAGCAATTCGACTGGGTTTCGTCGGCCGCGACCCACGTCGATCTGGTGATCGTCGGCGGCGATCTGCTCGATATCTCCTCGACGGTCGATGCCAGCGTCCAGATTACCGTCATGCTCAGGTATTTGAGGCACTTGGCCGCCAAGACCCGGGTCATCGTCTGCTCCGGCAACCACGACTTGGACGCGCGGGACGCGGACGGTGAAAAAGTCGCGCGCTGGATTCGAAAGGCCGATGCCTTTGGCGTCCACACCGACCGAGCGAGCCTCGACGTCGACGGCATTCTGTTTACCGTTTGCCCTTGGTGGGACGGTCCGTGCAACCGGGCTGCGGTGGCCGCGCTGCTGGCCCGCGACGCCGTCAAACCGCGCCGCCGTTGGGTTTGGGTCTACCACTCGCCGCCGTCGGACTCGCCGACGAGCTGGATCGGCAAGCGGCACATCGGCGATGCCGAACTCAACGGCTGGGTCGAGCAGTACCGGCCCGACAAGGTCCTGGCCGGGCACATTCACCAGTCGCCTTTCGTGAAGGACGGATCTTGGGTCGACCGCATCGGCGACACCTGGGTTTTCAACCCGGGGCGCCAGATTGGTCCGCAGCCGACCCGGATATTGTTCGACGACGAGGAGGCGCAGGCCCTCTGGGTGTCACAGGCAGGCGCCGAAGTCGTCGACATGAACATGCCTTTGCAGCGCCCGGTGTCCGAGGCCAGCGAGGTGCCGCTGTGGATCAGATAGTGCTGTCCGGCTCGCGATCCGAACCGGGAACGCACTCTTCGTCGGGTTGGTGCAGAAGGGAGCAGAGTACTTCGTCGACCATGCCCAGGTGGTCGTCGCGACCGGCGAACTGTTTCTTCACGTCTACCAGGTAATCGCTGGCTCCCTTCAGCCTGCGGGCCAGCAGCTTCGCCACGTAGAACGCAATCTGCGGGTGCGAACGCAGGAATTCGGCGCCATCCTCGATTTCGTAGACGCGCGCGTCGGTGAGTGCCGTCACATCCGCGGTGTAGGGGACTTTCAGGAGGGCCGACATCTCGCCGAACAGCGAACCCGGTTCGTTCTGCCGGTTGATTTCGACGCCGTCGCTGGACACAGCGACTTCCCCGTCGATCAGGATGAAGAGCCGGGAGTTTCGATCACCTTTGAGCAGCAACGGCTCGCCCGGAGCGACTCGTCGCTCCGTCAGCCCGTCGCAATACTCCAGGATCCACTCCATCATGACGACAAGGGAGGCGTCTCACCCAGCTGCAAGCGTAAGATAATACGCGGCGCAACCCGGCCTTGCACGAGGCTTCTGCGTTGCCCCGAGCGCGTTCGGGACGTCCGGCAGGCGGCTCGCGGCGCGCCGTTCAACCGGCGGCTGAGCGGCCGCCCGTCACGGTGGAGCAACCCAGGAGAAATGTCATGCGCGCTCGACGGCGCCCTTTGACGGCCGACGATTTCGTGGTCCAGTCTTCGTCCATTCCGGACATCGGTCAGGGGCTGTTCGCCCGGCGGTCCATCCGGCGAGGGGAGACCCTGGGTTGGTACACTGGCGCCGTGGTCTCCGACGACGAGGTCGAAGTTCGTCCCCACGTCGACTCGCACTACATTTTCTGGGTTTGCCGCGATCACTGGATCGTCGCCGACGACGATGCGGGTTGCTACGGCAAGTACATCAATCACAGCGACCGACCCAATGTGCGCTTCGTCGTTTCGACGCGGTGGAAGACGGTGCGGATCGAAGCACTGAGGGGCATTGGCGCGGGCGAGGAGATTTTTGCCGACTACGGGCCGTACTTTTGGGAGTTGTCCGACCAGATCAAGAGGTAGGCGGTACGGCCTGGGGTTAACCTCCCGGCTTGGAGCATTAACGGGATGATGCGCAGCATACTACTGGTGTTCGTCGCGGGGTGGGTGGCCTGGTTCTGGGTGGACAAACCACGCGCCGGGCCGTTCGGTCTGCCGCCGCCCAGCGACAGTCTGGTGGAGAACTTCCAGCGTGCTTTCGACATGCTCAAGACCGGCCATGCGAAACTCGCCTACCTCTACATCTGGGACGCCCATTACCTGGTACTCTCGCTGCTCGGCGGGGTGCTGCTGGCGATGACCTTCGGCGCAGTCTCGCGCCATTTCTCCGCCAGGCGCCTGCGCAGCATCGTGTTCCCGAAACGGCGCACCGCCGAGCCCGAGGCGACCTCCGCGCGTTCGCCAGACGCCGGGCCGCCAGACCACGAGCAAGGCAATCCCCGTTAGCACGGCGTCCGTGCGCGTCCCCGAGGTGCAGTCGTAACTATCTGTTTTTCCTGGCCTTCGTAAGACCGTCGGAAAAACTGCGGCAAACGAACGGCCGCTCTCCGGGACTTGTCGCAGCCGCCCGGCTATCCCTCTCGTCAACGACGCAACCACGTGACGGAGGCCTCGGATGCCCAGCCATGATCCCCTGCCGGCGATCTGCCGCCGGTTCCGCTCATTTGCCAGCCCAGCGCTATGGGCTGGGCTGTCCCTGGCCTGGCTCGGCTCCGCCGGACCCGCCGGGGCCGGTGACCCCCAGACCCAGCGCGATCGGGCGTACCACTCCGCCGACCAGACCCTGCGCCTGCCAGCGCACGGCACGTCGCGGCTTGGCGCTGGGGACGCGGTTGCGCAGACCCCGACGAGCGACGCCCCGGACCAGCCCACCGGGACCGAGGAGCCCGACTGCTGACGGATGCGGTACGGGGTCGGTTGGGCGGGGCGTCGGCCGCGATGCCCGGCCTCACGGGGCCTCTGCGCCGGTGACGGCAGCGTTGCCGGAAGCCAGATGAGGGAGGGATCCCGCGCGACCACCGTGCACGGAGGCGTCGGACATGACAGTCGAAACGTTCAGACACACAAAGGAGATTTGCGACATGACACTTCGATCCCTAACCGCCTCGACCGCCCTCGTCCTGTTCTTGGGGTCGGGTCCCGTGGCCGCCGCCCCGGATGGGGAAACCCTGTTCCGCTACCACGGCTGCGTCACCTGTCACGGTGCCGAGGCGAAAGACCCGGCCAGCGACATCATTCCCGTGCTCGCGGGCGAGTCGCAGGATGAACTGTTCAAAAGAGCCAAAAAGATCCTCAGCGGCAAAGGCGGCACCAAAGAGGCAAGAATCATGCATGCGGCCTTCTTCTCGCCGCAGCAGTGCGATCACCCGCCGACCGACGCGGAGCTGACCGCGATCACGAACTACATTGCCTCGGTACCGGCCCCCTGAACCCGGTCGACGCGACAGCATCCGGCGTGCGGTCAAGCATGCCGGGTGCCGGTCGCGGCGTTAGTGCCCGAGGTCCGGCTCAGGGCTTGCCCGCGGCGCCGGCGGCCATGACGTCCAGCATCTGCTGGTTGACCCGAACCGCCGTCTCGACGACCTCCGCCGGCAGCAGCTTGCTGTTGATCAGCATGTCGAGGTTCAACATCATCAACCAGAGCTTGCCCTCGGCGTCCTCGACCATCGAGATGCGGCACGGCATGTAGCTCGAAAACACCGGATCGGCGATCACCATCAGGCGCGCATCCATCGGATTGCAGAACTGGTAGATGGACAGGTGGGGCATTTCCACGCCCTGTTTCTTGAGGAAGCTCGACACCTTCTGCTGGGCCACCTTCTTCAGGCCGATGGCCTCCGCCTTGTCGAGCATGGCCTGCTCGGCGGCCTCCACGGTCACGCCCTGTTCGAAGGGCATCCTGACCACGGTCTGGGTGATGTCGGTGATCTCGATGCCCACCGCGGAGGGCTCGCGTGCAGCCACCGCCGCGCGTTCGAAGCGCGGCGGCCGGAAGGCATAGCCGTCGACGATCTTCGCGTCGTCGAGGGTTGCCAGGTAAGCGGTGAGGTCGATGAGTGCCGAGTCCGGGTAGTCCTTGAAGGTCTCGTCCTCGGGGTCGTTGGCATGTACCCGTGCGCCCTGCTTGAAGCCGCGCATGGTGGTGTAGAGATACTCCGGGTGCTGGCCGGCCAGGGGCGGGGCCTCCTTGCGTGGCTTGCCGTACCCGTCGCGGTTGTGACAGGTCTTGCAATCGTCGCCGTAGATCTCCTCGCCGTTGGCCGGGTCGCCGAAGCGAGCCTCGATGTTGAAGCGGCGGTCGGAGCTCAGATCGAGCGACGACAGGTAGGTGGCGATGTCGTCGAAGTCCTTTTCCGTGAACCGGTCGATCTGGGAGGTGCGCACCATCAGCGGGTAGATGCGCCTGCCTTCGACGTAGTCCTTCATCGCCTTGACGATGTACTCCTTGGGCAGCCCGGCAATGCGCGGCGAGAGCTTGCCGGAGGCGCCCTGGCCGTAGATGCCGTGGCACAGGGCACAGCTCTTGTTGATCATCTGGCCGTTGGCCATGTCGGCCGACCACGCCGGTGAACCTGCCAGAGCGAGCACAACCAGCGACATTACGCGGTAACGCATGAAAACCCCCTTGGGTGTTTGCCTCGAACCGGCCGCCGCCACCCCTGGCGCCTTTTCCGGGGTGGCCCGGGTCGTTTTTGTGGTTGCCCTTGTAGCGGCTGAGGGCGTGCCTGCCAATGACCTGGCGCAACAAAATCTCGCCGCACGGCTACGCTTAGTTGGTCATGCGCGCCCGTCTTGGCGCGCCGGGCGCTCACCTCACCACGACACCGGAGGAACAACCGAAATGCACTACCGTACCTGGCTTCCCGCACTACTGGCAGGACTGGCACTGGCGTTGCCGGCCGCGGCCGCCGACCTCAGGGCGGTCGCCGACATCAAGGGCTGTACCGACCCGAACATTGCCGGCACCGCGACCTTGCGTGAGCACACCAGCCCCGAGGGCATCAAGGAGGTAACGGTGGAGCTGCAGATCAAGGGCCTCACCGACGGCAAGCACGCCGTACACATCCACGAAACCGGCGCCTGCGAGCCGTGCGGCTCCGCCAAGGGCCATCACGACCCGGGCCCGTTCGGGCAGACCCGACCCGATTCGGCCACCGACCAGCAGCCGGCCGCCGACATCAACCACCCGTACCACATGGGCGATCTGATCAACATCGAAAGCAAGGGCGGCGAAGCGATGATGCAGCACACCACCAACCGCATCACGCTGTCGCCCGGCCGCTTGAGTATCTTCGACGCCGACGGCAGCGCGTTCATCGTCCACACCTACGAAGACACCTACTGCGATCAGGAAAGCGATCTGAAGAAGGGCTGTGCGGGCGGTCCCCGCGACGCCTGCGGCGTGATCCGCGCCGCCGAGTGACGGTCCGCCTGCGGCGGGGCGGGTCGACCGTCCCGCCGCCATCGCCCGGGCCGCGTCCGCCTGAAAGCGATGCGCCCCGGGGCCCGGTCTTGCTTCACTTGACGGGACACAAAGTTAAGCGGGTTTTGACGTTGACACTGCCAGGCGTTGTGGCGAGGATTGTCGCGGGCCCACCTCGCTGGAATCTCGATGTCGCGCCGTCAGCCGCACTATCTGCAATACGCGCCAGCTTCCCGCGACCCTAGCGGCTGCCTGCGCCGTGACGGGATCGCGCCACGACGGCCGGCGCGCTGCGCCTTGGCATACCTCGACGCCGCGGGTGCCGTAGGGCCGACGCCACTTGCTCGGCTTGGACTGATCTAGTGTCGGATCTCGCTACCGGCGTCATCGTCTGGCTCTATGCCTTCATCGCCGTGGGCATCGTGGTCTTCATACTGATGCTCAACTACTTCATCGGCGGTCGCCGCAGGCAGCCGGACCCGGAACAGGACACGCCCTTCGAGAGCGGTATCCCGCCCACCGGCGACGCCCGGGTGCCGTTTCCGATGAGCTACTACCTGATCGCCGTCTCGTTCCTGATTTTCGAACTGGAGGCGGCGTTTTTGTTTGCCTGGGCCGTGGACTACTGGAACCTGGGGCTGACCGGTACGGTCGGCGCGCTGATTTTCATCCTGATCCTGCTGCTGGGGCTGGTCTACGAGTGGCGCAAGGGAGGCCTGTCGTGAGCACCGAGCACCCCGGCGAGCGGTTCGCGGAGCCCGCCGGCGGCGGGCCGCTCAACACCCTGTTCACGACCCTCGAGGACTTGCTGGCCTGGGGGCGGAAGTCCTCGCTGTGGCCCTACAATTTCGGCACCTCCTGTTGCTTCGTGGAGATGGTGACCGCGCTCACTCCGCGCTTCGACATCGGCCGCTTCGGCGCGGAGGTGTTGCGCGGCTCGCCCCGGCAGAGCGACCTGATGAT
>JARRQB010000033.1:7313-15731 GCA_037382265.1 Gammaproteobacteria bacterium
GCGGCTGCACAGCCAGATGCTGGAGCCCAAGTGGGTGATCTCCATGGGCTCGTGCTCCAACTCGGGCGGCATGTACGACGTCTACAGCGTGGTGCAGGGGGTGGACCAGATTCTGCCGGTGGACGTCTACGTGCCGGGCTGCCCGCCCCGCCCCGAGGCGCTCATGCAGGGCATCATGCTGCTGCAGCAGAAGATCGCCGACCATCCCCGTCGGCTCGAGCTGCGTCGGCCGCTCGGCATCTGGGTGCCGCCCGAATGAGCGCCATCGCGGAGTTCGTCGAGACATCGGTACGGGACTGGTCGGCGGACGTGCCGGTCCTCGAGGTCAAGCGTGGCCAGCTGCTGGAGGTGCTCACCCATCTCAAGCAGGCCGCCGAGCCGCGGTACGAGATGCTTTACGACCTGTCGGCCATCGATGAAGCGGGGCGCGAAGGCGGTTACACGGTCTTCTATCACCTGACCTCGCTGTCGGGGAACTGCGACCTTCGGGTGAAGGTGCATCTGGAGGACGACAGTACCCCGCTCCCCAGCATCACGGGGCTTTGGCCCAGCGCCAACTGGTACGAACGGGAGGTCTACGACCTGTTCGGACTGACGTTCCGCGGCCACCCCAACCTGACGCGAATCCTGCTGCCCGTCTACTGGGAAGGCCACCCGCTGCGCAAGTCCTATCCCGGCCGCGCCACCGAGCATGGGCCCTACAGCCTGCCGCCGGAGCGCTACCGCCAGATCATGGAAACCTACCGGGTCGTGGACACCCGTCTGCCCGGCGAGCGCGAAGACGAGATCATCCTCAACATAGGCCCCAACCACCCGGGCACCCACGGCATCCTGCGCCTGGTGGCCCGACTGCACGGCGAGACGTTGGTGAGCCTGGACCCGGACATCGGCTTTCATCACCGCGGCGCGGAGAAGATCGCCGAACGCCACACCTACCACAACTACATTCCCTACTGCGACCGCATCGACTACCTCTCCGGCGTGGCCAACGAACTGCCGTACGTGATGGCAGTGGAACGCCTCGCCGGCATCGACGTGCCGGAGCGGGCGACGGTGATTCGGGTCCTGCTCTCCGAGATGTTCCGCATCGCCGCGCACCTGGTATGGCTGGGCAGCTTCTCGCACGACCTTGGACTGATGGCCCCGGCCTTCTACTGCTTCCGGGAGCGCGAGCTGATCTTCGACGTGGTGCAGATGATCACCGGCGGGCGCATGCACCCCTCGTTCTTCCGTATCGGCGGCGTGTCCATGGATCTGCCGGAGGGCTGGCGCGAGGCGGTGCAGCGGATGACGGCGAGCATCGAACGTGCACTGCCCGACTTCGAGGCCATTACGGCCGACAATCCCGTGTTCCAGATTCGCACCCGCGGCACCGCTCAGTACGACGCCGCGCAGGCGATCGAGTGGGGTTTCTCCGGGCCGAATCTGCGCTGTACCGGGTACGCCTGGGACCTGCGCAAGAAGCGCCCTTACTGCGGCTACGAAGACTACGACTTCGACGTCCCCACCGCCACCGAGGGCGACGCCCTGGCACGCACCCGACTGCGCCTCGAGGAGATCCGCCAGACCCTGCGCATCGTGCGCCAGGCTGCCGAACGCATGCCGGACGGGCCGGTGCTGTCGGCTCAGGCCCACTATGCCTTCGCGCGCAAGGAACGGGCACTGGAAGACATCGAGACCCTGATCCACCACTTCGTCGGCACCGGTCGCGGCATGGCCTTCCCGCCGGGAGAGAGCTCGTTCCGCACGGAGGCGCCCAAGGGCATGATGAGCTACTACGTCGTCTCGGACGGTTCGCCCAATCCCTACCGGGTGCGCATTCGCACCCCGTCCTTCCCCCACGTGCAGGCATTCTCGTGGCTGGCCGAAGGACGACAGCTGGCCGACCTGATTGCCACCATCGGGTCGATGGACTACGTGCTGGCGGATCTGGATCGATGACCGTGCCGGCGGGAAGCCTTGTTCGAGCCGGGCCCGGCTGATCGGGCCGCAGATACCAGCGGAGCTGCAGAGTGTTGACCGACGACGAGCGCAGACACCTCGAAGAGCACGTTGCGGGCTACCCGCACAAGCGCGCGGGGGCCCTCTATGTGCTGCAGCACCTGCAGCAGAAATACGGCTATCTGCACGACGCTGCGCTGGCCGAGGCCAGCAGCCTGGTCGGCCTGTCGGCGACCCAGCTCGACGAGCTCATCACCTTCTACCCCTTGCTGCTGCGCCAACCGGCCGGCAAGACGGTGGTGCGGATCTGCGACAGTATCGCCTGTCACCTGGCCGGCGCCGACGCGCTGCTGGACGAGGCCGAGCGGCTCACCGGCGTGCCACTCGGCGTGGTGAGCGAGGACCAGACGGTCAGCGTCATGCCGCACGTGTGTCTGGGCCTGTGCGACCACGCCCCGGCCGCGCTGGTGGGCGATCGCCAGGCGCTCGGCCTGGACAAGGCCGCGCTGGCGGAGCTCATCGCGGCGCTGCGGGCCGAGGGGGAGGGCTGAGCGTGGAGCGCGTGCTGAGCCGCAACTTCCACCTGGCGGAGCCCCCGCGCCTGGCCGAGTACCGCGCCGGCGGCGGCTACGAGGGTCTCAAGGCGGCGCTGGACCAGCGACCGGAAGACATGATCGACCTGGTGGACCGGACCAATCTGCGCGGCTACGGCGGGGCGGGCTTCCCCATCGCGCGCAAGTGGAAGTCGCGCGGAGCGGACGCGCCTCACCCGCGCTACCTGGTGCTGAACGTGGACGAGACCGAGCCGGGTTCGTTCAAGGACCGCCAGCTGCTCTACCGCGATCCCCACCAGGTCATCGAGGCGGTGCTGGTGACCGGGTTCATCGAGCAGGCGGATCACGCCTACGTGTTCGTGCGCGGCGAGTATGCCGAGGGGGCCAGGGTCCTGGAGCAGGCCATCGCCGAGGCGCGGGAGGCGGGGCTGGTGGGCCGCAACATCCTCGGCTCGGGCTTCGATCTGGACATCGACGTCCACTTGTCGGCCGGGCGCTACATCTGCGGCGAGGAGACCGCCCTGCTCAACGCCCTGGAGGGTCGCCGCCCCAACCCGCGCTCCAAGCCGCCGATGCCGTTCGAGAAGGGCTTGTGGGGCGCGCCGACCCTGGTTCACAACATCGAGACCCTGTGCCACGTGCCGCACATCGTCTCCCGCGGGCCGGAGTGGTTCATCTCCCAGGGCGTCAATGGCGGCTACGGCACCAAGCTCTACAGCGTGTGCGGCGAGGTCAACCGCCCCGGCTTCTGGGAACTGCCGATGGGCACGACCGCCCGGGAGCTCATCTACGACCACGCCGGCGGACCGCGGGAGGGGCACGAGCTGGTGGCGTTCCTGCCGGGCGGCACGTCCACCTCGTTCCTGCTGCCGGAGCATCTGGACACGCCGATGCAGTTCGACGCCGTGGCCGCCGCCGGCTCGCGCTTCGGCACCTGCGGCATCATCGCGCTGGCAAGCGGCACCTGCCCGTTGCGTTTTCTGATCGGCATCAACAAGTTCTTCGCGCGCGAATCCTGCGGCTTCTGTACCCCCTGCCGCGACGGCCTGCCCTACGTGCAGGGCATCCTGGAGCGTATCGAGGGGGGGCGCGGCAAGCCGGGCGATCTGGACCTGCTGCTCGAGCTGTGCGGGAAAATTGCCCCGAACGCCTTCTGCGCCTTCGCACCCGGTGCCATCATGCCGCTGGAGTCCGGCCTCAGACTGTTCCGGGACGAGATCCTGGAGCACATCGCGCGCGGCGCCTGCCCCTATCGAGGAGTTCACTAGGTGGGCACCTTCTACCTTGACGACCAGGCCATCGCGTTCCGCGATGGGGACAACGTGCTGCACGCCGCACGGCAAGCGGGCATCGACATTCCGCATTTCTGTTATCACCCAGCCCTCGGCAGCCTGGGCGCCTGCCGGCTCTGCATGGTGGAGCTGCAGCCGCGCCAGGAAGGGGAACGGCCGCGCACCCTGGCCGCGTGCATGCTGCAGGCGCAGGAGGGCATGCGCGTGTCGCTCGCGGCGCCGCGCGCCGAGGCCGCCCGCCAGGGCGTGATCGAACTGACCATGACCAACCACCCCCACGACTGCCCGGTGTGCGACGAGGCGGGGGAATGTCACCTGCAAAACATGACCGTGGCGGTCGGGCCCGCCTACCGGCGCTACGACGGCACCAAGCGGACCTTCCTCAATCAGGACCTCGGGCCGCTGATCTGGCACGACATGGACCGCTGCATCACCTGCTACCGCTGTGTCCGCTTTTACCAGGACCATGCCCTGGGTCAGGACCTGGGGGCCCTGGGCTCGCGCAACCGGGTGTATTTCGGTCGTGCCACCGAAGGGCCCCTGGAAAGCCCCTTCGCCGGCAATCTCGTGGAGGTGTGCCCCACCGGGGTGTTCACCGACAAGGTGTTTCGCCGCCACTTCAGCCGGGTCTGGGATCTCCAGACCGCCCCCTCGGTCTGTCCGCACTGCAGCGTGGGTTGCAACACCCTGCCGGGGGCGAGGGCAGGCACCTTGCGGCGGGTGGTTCATCGGCCCAACCGGCGCGTCAACGAGTGGTTCATCTGCGACCGCGGGCGCTTCGGCCACCGCTACGCAGAGAGTCCGCAGCGCCCGCTGAGCGCCCGCCTCGACGGCAGGGAGGCAGCAGCCGAAGACGTCATGCAGGCCATCGCGGAGCGACTGGTCGACGCCAAGGGCGCCGTCGCCGGCCTGGGCTCGGCGCGTGAAGACATGGAGGGCAACGCCGCGCTGCGCTCTCTCATGGCCTTGATGGGCGGCTGGTACAGCGCCCACGCCAGTCCGCACCTGGAGGCTTCGATCGCCGAGGCCGCGGCCGCCAGTGACCGCGCGACGACGCTCGCCGACATCGCGGCTGCCGACGCCGCGCTGGTGGTCGGGGACCTGACGGGCCACGCGCCGATGATGGACCTGGCGCTGCGCCAGGTGGTCGGCGCCAACCGTCCGCTGGTCGTCGTGCACAGCGTGCCCGTCCCGCTCGCCGGCCACGCGACGCAGACCCTTTGCCTGGCGCCGGGAGAGCTGCCCGCGGCCCTGGCCGCCCTGGATGAACGCCTCCGCAACCCTGCGGCCAGCGGCAGCGTCGACGCGGCGTTCGAGGCGATCTGCGCGACGCTCGACCGCGCGCAGCGGCCGGTCGTGCTCGGCGTCGCCGAGACGCTGGGGCCGCCCGGGTGCCGTGCTCTGGCCCGGCTCGCCGGGTCCGCCGGTGCCCTGTTGGCCTTCGCCCTGCCGGGGGCCAACGCCTTCGGTACGGCGCTGCTGTCCCGCCCCGGCGACGGCGAGCGGGTGCTGCGGTCGGTAGAGACCGGTAAGGTCGACACCTTGATCGTGCTGGGATCCGACCCCTTCGGCTCGGATCCGGGGGCCGGCCGCTGGCGTGCCGTGCGCGAGCGCCTCAAGCTGCTCGTGGTGCTCGACTGCGTCGCCACGGCGACCGCGAACCAGGCCGACGCCTTCATCCCGCTGTCCGCCTGCGCCGAGCGCGCCGGCACCTTCGTCAACTACGCCGGTCTGGCGCAAGGCTATGCCCCGGCGTACGTGCGCGAGACGCCGCTGCCGGATGCTTCGACGGCCGTCTCGGAGCTGGGGCACAGGGTCGGGCTCGCCCGCGTACGCCGCGACGCCGAGATCCTGGCCTACAAGTACTGCAACCGTCCGCCGCAGCCGGGGCGCACGGGCATCCAGGTCGAGCCCGCCGCCTACACCCACCTGCGCGCCAGCGCGGAGGCGGACTTCAAACCCGTGAGCGAGGCCGGCGACCAGTGGCAGGCGGCGTTGATGACCTGGTACGGCGACGACCCGCTCGCCGCGTTCGCACCGGAGCTGAGTCGTCTGGCCCCGGCCGCCGAGGTTTGCATCGCCCCGGGTCAGCGCGGCGACGTCGAGCCCGGGACGGCGGTGCGTTTGCGTGGGCCGTCTGGCGAGCTCACCCTGCCGCTGCGCCACGACCCCGGCTGTGCCAAGGGCACGCTCGGTCTGCCGCGGACCGCCATGGTGGCGCTCGGCGTGGTCGAGGGGGATAGCCTGGACTGGGGGCCGTCGTCATGAGTCCGATCGTCTACTGGATCGCCGTCATCATCGGCATCACGGTCACCGTGTTCGCGCTGGTCGGCATGGCCGCCGTGCTGGTGTTCGGAGAGCGGCGCGTCCTCGGCCTGCTGCAGGACCGCTACGGGCCCAACCGGGTCGGGCCGTTCGGCTTACTGCAGTCCATCGCCGATGCGCTGAAGCTGCTGAGCAAGGAGGTCTTCATACCGCCCTTCGCCGACCGCCGCTTCTACCTGCTGGCGCCGGTGTTGGTGGCCAGCTCGGTCCTGGTCAGTTTCGTGGTCGTACCCATCGGTCCCGGCCTGAACTGGGCCGCGGACTTGAGCGTGGCCATCCTGTTCGTGCTGGCCATGAGTTCGATCAACGCCTACGGGGTGTTTCTCGGCGGCTGGGCCTCGAACAGCAAATACCCGCTCATCGGCTCGGTGCGCGCCATAGCCCAGTTGATCAGCTACGAGCTCTCCCTGGCCCTCGCGGTGATGGGCGTGGTCCTGCTGTCCGGCTCGTTCGCCCTGGATCGCATCGTCGAGGCCCAGGACGTGCCCTACATCCTTCTCCAGCCCGTCGGGTTTCTGATCTTTCTGATCTGCGGGGTGGCGGAGACCCACCGCCTGCCGTTCGACCTGCCCGAGGCCGAGAACGAGTTGGCGGCAGGCTTCAATACCGAATACGGCGGCATGATCTTCGCCTTGTTCTTCCTCGGCGAATACATGGCGATGCTGCTGATCGCGGCACTCACCACCACGCTGTTCCTGGGCGGCTGGCGGGGGCCTTTCCTGCCCGAGGCCGGCGTCCTGTGGTTCGCGCTGAAGACCGGCGCGGTGGTGTTGGTGTTCTACTGGCTGCGCACCAGCCTGCCCCGGCTGCGCTACGACCAGTTGATTGCCTTCGGCTGGAAGTTTCTGTTGCCCCTGGCGCTGGTCAACATCATGGTCACGGCGCTGGTGGGCATGTTGTGGATGTGACCGCGGTGGCGACGGCGAGACGAGAGCGGGCAAGCCGATGAATGTGGCGAAGACGATCCGGCAACTGGCTCGCGCCCTGGCGGTCACCGCCAAGCACGCGTTGAGCAAGCGCCCCACGGTGCAGTACCCGGACGAGCGGCCGGCGCTGCCGCCGCGCTACAAGGGCCGCATCGTGCTGACCCGGGACCCCGACGGCCAGGAGCGCTGCGTGGCGTGCTACTTGTGCTCCTCGGTGTGCCCCGTGGATTGCATCAGGATTCAGGGCACGGAAGCCCCGGAGGACGAGCGCCGCTACCCGCTTTCGTTCAGCATAAATTTCGCCCGCTGCATTTTCTGCGGCATGTGCGAAGAGGCCTGCCCCACGCTTGCCATCCAGCTCACGCCGGACTTCGAGATGGGCGCCTACGACCGCGGCAAGCTGCTCTATGAGAAGCCGGACCTGCTCATCGACGGTACCGGCAAACACCCCCATTACAACTTTTACCGGCATGCCGGGGTCCCCGTCAGGGGCAAGGCGATCGGCGAGGCGGAGCACGAGGCTCCGCCGGCGGACCCCCATTCGAATTTACCTTAGCGCACAGGCGAGTCCATGCTTTGGAACGGCTTCTTTTTCCTCACTTCCGCCATTATGCTGATCTCGGCCCTGGCGGCGCTGTTTGCGCGCCAACCCATGCACGGCGGCCTGTACCTGGTGACCTCGATGGTGGCCATGGCAGTGCTGTATTACCTGTTGGGAGGCCCGTTCATCTCGGCCTTGCAGGTCAGTCTCTACGTCGGCGCCGTGGTGGTGCTGCTGGTGTTCATGATGACGATGCTGCACCGACCGACGCCGCGGCGCTATGTGCCGCGCCTGAATCGCCGCTTCTGGTGGCCGATGCTGCTGCTGTTGATACTGCTGGCGGAGATGATCGCCCTGTTCGCCACCGGGGCGCAGACCCGGCTGACCACCATCGTGTCGATCGGCCCGCAGGAAGTCGCCCAAGACCTGTTCGGCCATTATCTGCTGCTGGTCGAGGCGACCGCTCTGCTGTTGCTGGCCGCGCTCACCGCGGTCCTGTACCTCAGCCGTAAGGTGGAGGAACCCGTATGATCTACGAACCGACCCTGATGATCGGCGGGCTGCTGTTCGTGATCGGTCTCGCGATCGTGCTGCTGCGCCGCGAACTGCTGTTCGTGTTGATCGGCATCGAGGTGATGTTCAACGGCGCCGGCCTGACGGCCGCGGCGGCGGGGCAGTACTGGCAGGACTCGGTCGGGCAGATCCTGGTGCTGTTCCTGATGACCATCACCGGCGCCGAACTGGCGGTGGCGCTGGTGCTCGTCTATCTCGCCTTCCGCCGGTTGCAGGTCACCGCGCTCGCCGACATCCGCACCCTGCGCGACTTGCCGCCGGCGGTC
>JARRQB010000034.1:0-11314 GCA_037382265.1 Gammaproteobacteria bacterium
GTCGGCTCGAGGATGGGGGCGAGATCCGGGTGCGGGTACTCGACCCGCTGCAGGCCGTGCTTGCGCGCGATAAAGTCGTCCACCATGCCCGACTGTAGGGGCCCGGGCCGGTACAGCGCGACCAGCGCAGTGATGTCGTCAAAGCAATCGGGCAGGAGCTTCCGGATCAGCTTTTTCATGCCCTCGGACTCGAGCTGAAACACGGCGGTGGTCTCGCCGCGCTTGAGCAGGTCGAACGAGGCGGCGTCGTCCATCGGGATGCGCGAGATGTCCAGCGGCGCTTCGCCGCCACGTGCACGCTCGGCGTTAACCGTCTTGAGCGCCCGGTCGATGATGGTGAGGTTGCGGAGGCCGAGGAAGTCGAACTTGACCAGCCCCGCCTGTTCGACGTCGTCCTTGTCGAACTGAGTGACCAGGTTGGCGCCGCCGGGTTCGCAGTACAACGGCGCGAAGTCGGTCAGCTTACCGGGGGCGATCACCACTCCGCCGGCGTGTTTGCCGGGGTTCCTCGCCAGACCCTCGAGCTGCTTGGCCATTTCGATCAGGTCGCGGACCTCCTCGTCGGTCTCATACGCCTGCCTGAGGTCGTCGCTCTCCGTCAGTGCCTTGTCGAGCGTCATGCCGATCTCGAAGGGCACCATCTTGGCTACGCGGTCCGTGAAACCATAGGGGTGCCCGAGTACGCGCCCGACGTCGCGCACCACCGCCTTGGCCGCCATGGAGCCATAGGTGATGATCTGCGACACCGAGTCGCGACCGTACCGACGCGCCACGTAGTCGATGACCCGGTCCCGGCCTTCCATGCAGAAGTCGATGTCGAAATCCGGCATGGACACCCGCTCCGGGTTGAGGAAGCGCTCGAACAGCAGCTCGTGCTCGATGGGGTCCAGGTCGGTGATCTGCAGCGCATAGGCCACCAGCGAACCGGCCCCGGAACCGCGGCCCGGGCCGACGGGAATGCCGTTGTCCTTGGCCCACTGGATAAAGTCGGCCACGATCAGAAAATAGCCGGGGAAGCCCATTGAGACGATGACGCCGAGTTCGGTCTCGAGCCGGTCGACGTAGACTTTGCGCCGTGCGGCGTCAGCGGCGGCCGCCGGGTCGAGAATCCGCTCCAGGCGCCGTTCGAGCCCGCGCTGGGTCTCGCGCCGAAAGTGCTCGTCGACCGTCAGCCCCTCGGGGATCGGGAAGTCCGGCAGGAAGACCTCGCCCAGCGCCAGCTCGAGGTTGCAACGCTTGGCGATCTCGACGGTGTTTTCCAGGGCCTCCGGGACGTCGGCGAACAGTTCCGCCATCTCGGCGGGCGTGCGCAGGTACTGTTGGTCGGAGTACAGCCGCGGCCGGCGCGGGTCGTCCAGCGTGCGGCCGTCGTGGATGCACACGCGCACCTCGTGGGCCTGGAAATCGCCACGCTCGATAAAGCGCACGTCGTTGCTCGCCACCACGGGGACGCCGCGCGTGGCGGCCAGCTCGACGCTGGCGTGCAGAACGTCTTCCTCGCCGTCGCGGCCGGTGCGGACGAGTTCGAGGTAGTAGCGATCACCGAAGCGTGCCAGCCACGCGTCCAGGCGCGCCATGGCAAGCTCGCGGTTACCGGCAAGCAGGGCACGGCCGACGTCGCCGTCGCGACCGCCGGACAGCACGATCAGCCCCCGCGTGGTGTCCTTGGTAAGCCAGTCGAAATCCAGCAGGGCGCGGCCCAGGTGCTGGCCCTCCAGGTAACCACGCGACACCAGTTCGGTGAGGTTGCGGTAACCGCCGACGTCCTGGATCAGCAGGGTCGCGCGAAAGGGCTGGTTGGGGTCTTCGGGGTTGCGAATCCAGGCGTCGACGCCGCTGATCGGCTTGATACCCGCCGCCATCGCGGCCTTGTAGAAGCGGACCAGGGCAAACAGATTGGCCTGATCCGTCAGCGCGATAGCCGGCATGCCGGCGCGCGCGGCGGCCTTGACCAGGGGCCTGACGCGCGCGGTGCCGTCGACCAGCGAGTATTCCGAGTGGACGTGCAGGTGGACGAAGCCGTTGTTCATGGTGCCATGCTAATCGTCAGATTGCGCGGACCCACGCCGGGTCGCCCCCAGGCTTGCCGCACGAGGGTCCGTCCCGGGGCGCGCACTTCAGCCCGCCACCCCGAGGCACCGACGCACTGGCGCGAAACTCCGGCGGTGGATGAGGCTCGGGCCGAGCACCTCGAGCGCTGCCAGGTGTGCCTTGGTAGGGTAACCCTTGTGGGCGGCCAGGCCGTAGCCCGGAAAGCGCGCATCCAACTCCACCATCTCCCGGTCGCGGGCGACCTTGGCGAGGATCGACGCGGCGCTGATGCAAGACACACGGGCGTCGCCGCCGATCACCGCCTCGGCGGCGCAGGGCATGCCGCGCGGCAGACGGTTGCCGTCCACCAGCGCCTTGTCGGGCAAACGGCCGAGACCATCGAGGGCCCGCCGCATCGCAAGCAGGCTGGCCTGCAGGATGTTGAGCCGATCGATCTCCTCGACCTCGGCGCGGCCGAGCGCCCAGGCGAGTGCCCGGCCACGGATCTCCCTGGCCAGCAGCACGCGCCGCGACTCGGCCAGTTGCTTCGAGTCGGCGAGCCCGACAATGGGGTCGCGCTCGTCCAGCACCACGGCGGCCGCCACCACGGGACCAGCCAGCGGACCGCGACCCGCCTCGTCCAGCCCGCACACCCAGAACTCAGGCACCCGCGTCACCGTGCAGCAGTTCGAGCACGGCGCCGGCCGCCTGCGCATTGGTGTCTCGACGCATGGCTTCGTGCACACCACGATAGCGAGCCCGAACGCGAGCCACCCGTTCCGGGTCATGGAAGAAGCCCAGCAAAGCCCGTGCCAGCCGTTCCGGCGTGCATTCGCCCTGCAGCAACTCCGGCGCCAGGCGCTCGTCGACCAGCAGATTGGCCATGGCGACGTGCGCGACCTTGACCAGCCGAAGGTGGCGCGCCAGCAGGTAGGTCAGCCAATGCACCTTGTAGCCGACCACCATGGGCCGCTTCGCGAGCAACGCCTCCAGGGTCGCCGTTCCCGAGGCGGCGCGTGCGCTCGCTTGCCAGCGGTACCACGATGCGCAGACCGGGCACCGTCTCGGCGCAACGCAACGCCGCGCCGAGAAAAGCCCCAGTCAGGCTTTTGACCTCGCTGCAACGGCTGCCGGGCAGGACGGCGAGAACCGGCGCAGCTGCCGGCAGCCCCAGGTCTGCGCGGGCGCCGGCCCGGTCGGGCTCGAGCGGCATCTCGGCCGCCAGGGGGTGGCCCACGTAGCGTACCGGCACACCGTGCGCCCGGAGAAAATCGACCTCGAAGGGAAAGATGCCGAGCAACAGGTCTACCGCCTCGCGCAAGGCCTGGACCCGCCCGGGCCGCCAGGCCCACACGGTCGGGCTGACGTAGTGCACGGTCTTGATGCCGGCAGCGCGCAGGTCGCGCTCCAGGTCGAGGTTGAAATCCGGGGCGTCGACGCCGATGAACAGGTCCGGCGGACTGGCCAGCCAACGGGTGCGCAATTCGCGGCGCAGGCGAAGCAACCCGGGGAGATGCCGCAGCACCTCGACCAGGCCCATCACCGAGAGCTTCTCCATGGGTACCCAGCTGCGCAGGCCGAGCGCGCTCATACGGTCCCCGCCGATGCCCTCGAAGCGAATCAGCGGGTCGCTGGCGAGCAGCCCCTGCATGAGTCCGGCCCCGAGCAGATCGCCCGAGGCCTCGGCGGCGATGATGCCGATACGGACCGTCACCGCACGATGCTGCGCTCGCTGGCGCGCAGGAACTCCACCAGCAGCTCGAGTTCGGGCTGTCCCGCAGCGTCCTGCCGCAGCGCCGCGACCGCGTCTTCCAGCTTCATTCCGGAGAGATAGAGGCGCTTGTAGGCGCGCTTTATCGCCGCCAGAGCCTCTGCACCGAAACCGCGCCGCCGCAGGCCCTCGGCATTGGTACCGTGCGGCTTGGCCGGGTGACCGGCGACCATCACGTACGGCGGCACGTCCTTGCTGATCACGCTGCCCATCGCCGAGAAGCTGTGCGCGCCGATACGACAGAACTGGTGCACGATGGCGAAGCCGCCCAGGATCGCCCAGTCGTCGACCTGCACGTGTCCGCCGAGGGATGCGGCGTTGGCCAGGATCACGTGGTCGCCCAGGCGACAGTCGTGCGCCACGTGGGTGTAGGCCATCAGCAGGTTGTCGCTGCCGATCGTGGTGACGCCCGCATCCTGCACCGTACCGCGGTGGATCGTAGTGAACTCGCGGATCTGATTCCGGTCGCCGATCGCCAGCCGTGTCGCCTCGCCGGCGTACTTCCTGTCCTGCGGGTCCTCGCCCACCGACGAAAATTGGAAGATGCGGTTGTCGCGGCCGATGGTCGTCGGACCGCGCAGCACGGCGTGGGACTCGATACGTGTCCCGGCACCCACGCACACCCCGGCGCCGATGATCGCGAAAGGCCCGACCGATACCCCTACGTCCAGTTCGGCGCCCGGGTCGATGACCGCGCGCGGATCAATCACGTCACAAGGCCCTGGCCGTGCACATGATCTCGGCAGTGGCCACGGGCTTGTCGCCGACCCGCGCGGCGCAGTCGAATACCCAGATTTCCCGTCGACGTTTCAGCAACCGGACCTCGAGCTCGAGCTGGTTGCCGGGCCCGACGGGACGCTTGAAGCGCGCCTTGTCCACCCCGACGAGAAGATAAATGTTCTTTTCCTCGGGTGGCACCGTCGCCATGGCGAGCAGGCCGGTCGCCTGGGCTAGCGCCTCGATGATCAGCACGCCCGGCATCACCGGCTTGTCCGGAAAGTGCCCGGTGAACTGGGGCTCGTTGATGGTGATGTTCTTCACCGCCACCAGGCGTTCACCCGGCTCACACGCGACGACCTTGTCGACCAGGAGGAAGGGGTAGCGGTGCGGCAGTAGGCTCAAGACCTTACTGATATCCATCGTCGTCAAATTCAGCCTCCGAAACAGGTCCCGCGCTCTGCCGCGGCCGCGCCGCCTCACCCACGGGTCACGCCCATGTATCCCAGGTCGTCGAGCGCACGCTTCGACCGGCGGAGCCGCGGGCCGCGCACGTGGACGCCCGTCCTTATGCTTTCGCTGCTCCCTGGATCTCCTCGAGCAGTCCCTCGAGGCGGCGGATGCGGCGCGCCATGTCGTCGAGCTGTTTCAGGCGGGCGAAGTTGCGTCGCCAGTCGCCGTGCGGCATGGCGGGGATGCTGCCGGTGTACACCCCGGGCTCACGCAGCGACCGGCTGACCATGCTCATGCCGGAGACGTGCACCCCGTCGCCGATTTCCACGTGGCCGACGACGCCGACCGCACCCGCCAACGTACAGTGTCGCCCGATACGTGTCGACCCGGACACCCCGGTACAGGCAGCCATGGCCGTGTGTTCTCCCACCTCGACGTTATGCGCGAGCTGGATCAGGTTGTCGAGCTTGACGCCGTCGTGAATGACGGTATCGCGAATCGTGCCGCGGTCGATGGTGGTGTTGGCCCCGATCTCCACGTCGTCGCCGATTCGCACCCCGCCCAGTTGGGGCACCTTGACCCAGGCGCCGTGGTCGTCTGCCAGGCCGAAGCCGTCGCTGCCGACGACCACGCCGGGATGCAGCACGCAGCGGGCACCGAGCACGACGTCGGCGCACAGGGTCACGTTCGCGGCCAGGCGGCTGGACGCCCCGACCCGCACGTCCCGGCCGATGAAGCACAGCGGTCCGATCTGCACATCCGGGCCAATGACCGCGCCCGCCTCGACAACACTGTTGGGGCCGATGCTGGCACCGGCTTCTACCCGGGCCGACGGATCGACGACGGCGCTCGGGTGCACCCCCGGCGCGAGCCGTAGCGCCGGTCGCACCTTGGCCGCGATACGGGCGTACGCCAGATAGGGGTTGTCGCTGACCAGCGCGTTGGTCGGACAGCTCGGCAGGTCCACCGCGCGCAGAATGACTGCCGAAGCACCGGTCTCCGCCAGTTGGCTGCGGTACTTGCTGTTTGCCAGGAAGGCGATCTGCCCCGGGCCGGCGTGCTGCAGAGTATCGACGCCCTCGATGCGACAGTCGGCTTCACCGTGCAACTCGGCGCCGGCGACCGCCGCGAGCTCGGCCAAAGTGTGCGCCACCACGCCTGCCCCGCAACCGTGCTTACTTCTTGAGCCGCTGCAGCACCCGGTCGGTGATGTTGACGCGGTCGCTGGCCCAGACCACGCCACTCTCGAACACCAGATCGAACTTCTCCTCGCGCGCCACCTCGATGATCACCTCGGCGATGACTTTACGCAGCTTGCCGAGTTCCTCGTTCTGGCGCAGGGCAAGGTCCTCCTGGAAGGCGGTCTGCTCGTTCTTGAGCTTGCGGCGACGCGCGATGATATCGCGCTCCAACCGCTTCATCTCGGCATCGCTCATGATTGCACCGTCGCGCCCAAGCTTGTCCTCGAGCTGCTTCAACTGCTTCTGCTGAGCCACCAGCTCGTCGTCGCGGCGCGCGAACTCGCTCTTGATGCGGTCACGTACCTGCTGAACCTGCGGCGCGTCCTGCAGCAGGCGCGCCACTTCGACGAAGGCGATCTTGACCTCGGCGCTGGCAGCCGCGCTGCCAAGAAAGAAGGTGAGCGTCAGGACGATCGAAGCGGTGATTTTGTGCCAATGCATGAAGCTGTTCCTCAAAATGTCGTACCAAAGGTGAACTGAAACTCTTCGGTTTCGTCGCCCTCCTTATCGTTGATGGGCAATCCGAAGCTGAAGGTGAGCGCGCCGATCGGCGACAACCACGAAGCTCCCACACCGGCGGAGTAACGGAACTCGGAAGCCTTGAAATCGTACTCCTCCTTCGTGGTGTCGAACACTTGCCCGATGTCGAAGAAGACCGCCATGCGGACGGTCTTCTCGAGTTCCAGCGCCGGCGGCGGAAACAACAGTTCCAGATTGCCGACCATCTTAAGGTTGCCCCCGATGGGGTCGCCCTGGCTGTCCCGCGGCCCCAGGGAGTAGGCCTGGAAGCCGCGCACCGACTGCGGCCCGCCAGCGAAGAAATTCTCGAAGATCGGCAGTGCCGAAGTCCCGGAATACCCGTCACCATAACCGATTTCTCCGTTCGCGGAAAAAACCAGGTCGCCGGCGACGGGAACGTACAGGCGGTGGGTGTAGCCGATCTTGTAGTAGGACAGGTCGCTGCCCGGGACGGTCAGCTCGGAGGTGAAGCGCTGCAGGGTGCCCGTGCGCGGGAAGAACGCGCTGTCGCGCGAATCGTGCCGCCAGCCGCCGGTCAGCTCGAAGTTGATGAACTCGTCGCCCTCGCGCTCCACGAAATCCATGACCTCCTCCGACGGCGAGGAGCCCAGTTTCATCTTGATCCGCCGCACGCCCATACCGAAGTCGAAGCGGTTGAACTCGCTCAGTGGCAGGCCGAAGTTCATCGCGACGTTGCCGACGTCGGTGCGGTAATCCGCGGTGTCGATCTCGTCGAAGTCGGTGGTCTGCCAACTCAGGTCGAACCCGCGGCTGATGCCGTCCACCGTAAAGTATGGGTTGGTGTAGGAGACCTGGTAGCGGGTACTGGCACTGCTGTTATTGAAAGCCAGCGTGACCCGCTTGCCGGTGCCCAGAAAGTTAGCCTCGGTGATGCTGGCGTTCAGCAGGACACCCGAGGACTGCGAGAAACCGATGCCCGCCAGCAGGGCCCCCGACGGCTTTTCCTTGACCGTGACGTTGACGTCGACTTCGTCGGTCGAACCCGGCACCGCCGGGGTTTCAATGCTCACGTCTTCGAAAAAGCCCGTGCGCTGGGCACGCTCGCGCGAGAGTTTGATGCGCTCGCTGGACAACCAGGCCGACTCGATCTGGCGGAACTCGCGCCGCACCACCTCGTCGCGCGTCTTCGCGTTGCCGCGGATGTTGAGCCGCCGCACGTAGGCACGCTTGCCCGGGTCGATGAAAAAAGTCACGGCAACCGTTTTGGCGTCTTCGTCGATCTCCGGGATACTGTTGACGTTGGCGAAGGCGTAGCCGCGATCGGCCAGCACCTGCGAGATCCGCTCGGTGCTCTCGACCACGTCTCGGCGCGAGAAGGCCTCGCCGCGACGCAGGTGGATCAGCGGAAACAGCGTCGATGGCTCCACCACCATGTCGCCGGCCAGGCGGATGTCGGTCAGGGTGTGAACGTGGCCCTCGTCGATGTTGATGGTGATGTAGACGTCGCGCTTGTCGGGCGTGATCGTCACCTGGGTCGAATCGATTTGAAAATCAACGTGGCCGCGGTCTAGGTAATAGGAACGCAGCTTCTCCAGGTCGCCGGCCAGCTTTTGCCGGGAGTACTGATCGTCCTTGGTCCAGAACGACAGCCAGTTGCCGGTGGTCAGTTCCATCTCATCCAGCAGATCGTCTTCCTCGAAGAGTTCGTTGCCGATGATATTGATACTCTTGATACGCGCGGTCTCGCCCTCGGCGATGACGATGTCGATAGCGACGCGGTTGCGCTCGAGCGGGGTGACCGTCGACTCGAGCACCATGCCGTACTTGCCCAGGTTGAAGAACTGGCGCCGCAGCTCCTGTTCGATACGGTCAAGCACCGAGCGGTTGAAGGTGCGCCCGGCCGCCAGGCCGATGTCCTTCAGCCCCTGCAGCAGGGCGTCGGTTTCGATCGACTTGTTGCCGGAGATGTTGATCTCGGAAATCGCCGGGCGCTCGACCACGCTGATCACCAGCACCGAGCCGTCGCGTTCGAGCCGGACGTCCTTGAAGAAGCCCGTCTTGTAGACGTCGCGCACGATCTGCGGCAGGTTGCGCTGGTCGACCACGTCGCCGGGCTTGACCGGCAGGTAGGCGAACACGGTGCCGGCGGCGATGCGCTGCAAGCCCTCCACGCGCACGTCGCTCACCCGGAAGGGCTCCATGGCGGCGGCGGGCGCAACCCCCAGCCACGCCAGCAAACACGCCAGGGCCAGTCGTGCGCAGGCTCTAGGCATAAGACGTATCTAATTGATTGCGCTGAAAAATCATCCGGCACCCGGACGCGGCATACCGCAAAGCGGCCTAGTATAAGGGATGATTCACCGCAACCATAGGTGGATCCGCGGGTCAGCCGAAAAAGCGCGAGATGTCGACGTAGAACGCCAGGCCCATCAGGCACAGCAGGATCGCCAGGCCGACGCGCTGACCCTGCATCAGGAAGGCCTCGGACAGCGGTTGTCCCTTCACCGCCTCGAGCGCGAAGAAAACCAGGTGGCCGCCGTCGAGCACCGGGATTGGCAGCAGATTGAGCACCCCCAGGCTGATGCTCACGATGGCGAGAAACTTGACGAACTGCACCCAGCCCACGCTGTCAGATCGGCCGGCCGTGTCGGCAATCGTGAGCGGACCGCTGAGATTGCGCACCGAGGCCTGCCCGGTGAGGATCCGGCCAACAACCTTCAGGGTAAGCACCGAAAACTCCAGGGTACGGTCGGCGGCCACGGGCAAGGCAGCCAGCGGGCCCAACCGGTAGACGACCCGATACTCGTCCAGGAAACCCTCGGGCACCTCGTTCGAGGCACCGATGCGGCCGATGGTCGAACCGTCATCGAGCTTGAGTTCGGCCGGGATCAGATCCAGGGTCATGGGCTCGCCGGCGCGCTCGATCTCGAGTTTGATCACCTGCTTGGGCCGCGCCCGCACGAACTCCACCCAGGTGCCCCAGTCGGCGATAGCCTCGCCGTCGGCTCGCACCACGCGGTCGCCCGAGAGCAGGCCGGCGGCCGCCGCCGCCTCGCCGTCGAGTACCTCGCCAATGACCGCTGGCAGGGTCGGTCGGAACGGCGTGATCCCCAAATCGCCCAGCAGGTCGTCGCGCTCGGCCAGGTCGCCGATCACGGACGCCGGCAGCGTGCCGTCGGCTGGCCGGCCGTCGGCCCGGCGCAGCTCCAGGCGCACCTCGCCGTCGTCCTCCACGGAGGCGGCCGCGATGCGGTACAACACCGCCGACCAGGTCGGTGTCGACTCGCCGGCTACGGCGACGATCTCGTCGCCGTCGCGCATGCCCGCGAGCGCTGCCGGCGACGCCTCGCTCACTGCGCCGACGAGGGGGCGCAGCCCGGTCTCGCCGGCCACCAGGACCAACCAGAAGGCGAGGATCGCGAACAGGAAGTTGAACGCCGGGCCGGCCACCACGATAGCCGAGCGTACGCGCAGCGACTGACGGTTGAACGCCCGCCCCGTCTCGGCCGGCGGGACCGGTCCCTCGCGTTCGTCGAGCATCTTCACGTAGCCGCCGAGCGGTACCGCCGCGATCACGTATTCGGTGTCGTCGCGCCGGCCGCGCCACTGCCACAACGGCCGGCCGAAGCCGATCGAAAAGCGCAGCACCTTGACGCCGAGCTTTCGGGCCACCCAGAAATGACCGAACTCGTGCACCGCGACCAGGATGCCGATGGCCACGACGAAGGCCAGGATCTTGAACAGGACGGATTCCATCACCGCATTCTAGACCCTGTCCGCCAACAATCGTTCCGCCAGGCGTCGCGCCCTGGCGTCTATCTCGAGCACCTCGTCCAGCCCTGCCACGCCCTCCACCGGCAGGGCCTGACAGACCTGGTCGATGAGATCGGGAATCCCGCCGAAACCCAATCCGCCCCGCAGAAACGCGGCCACGGCTACCTCGTTGGCCGCGTTGAGCACGGCCGGGGCGCTGCCGCCAGCCGCCACCGCCGCATAGGCCAGACCCAGGCAACGGAACCGCTCCGGGTCGGGCGCCTCGAAATCCAGTCGGGCGACGCTGAACAGATCGAGTCGCTCCACCCCGGACTCGATGCGCTCCGGCCAGGCCAGCGCATGGGCGATCGGGGTTCGCATGTCCGGATGTCCCAATTGGGCGAGTACCGACCCGTCGTCGTACTCGACCATGGAGTGGATCACGCTTTGGGGATGCACGACCACCTGGATCTGATCCGGTCGGGCGTCGAACAGCCACCTGGCCTCGATGACTTCCAGGCCCTTGTTCATCATGGTCGCCGAGTCGACGGAGATCTTGCGCCCCATGTCCCAGTTCGGATGGGCGCAGGCCTGCTCGGGGGTAACCCGCGCCAACGCCTCCAAAGGGGTGTCGCGGAACGGCCCCCCGGATGCGGTTAACAGAATCCGACGCACCCCCCGCCCGGTGAAGTCGCCGTCGAAATCCCCCGGCAGGCATTGAAAGATGGCGTTGTGCTCACTGTCGATGGGCAGGATTCGGGCACCGTGACGTTCCGCTTCGGCCATGAACAGGCGCCCGGACATCACCAGGGCCTCTTTGTTGGCCAGCAGCAGGCGCTTGCCGGCCCGCACCGCGGCCAGGGCCGGC
>JARRQB010000035.1:0-17176 GCA_037382265.1 Gammaproteobacteria bacterium
TCGTCTCCCACCGCCGGCAGATGCTCGTCGAGGCCGAACTCGGAGCGGCGCAGCACGCCTTCTGCCCGGAAGCCGAGGGTGTACTTGCCCGAAAACAGGTTGAACGCGCCACCGTTGAAGCTGGCCTGGAGCGTCATCGGCCGGGGGGCGTCCGCCCCGGAGGCGGTCCACGCCGCCCGGATGCACCCTGCCCGGGGGGCGCCGGGGGAGACCGGAACCACCTCGTCAATGTCACCACGCCGGAAAAGCCGAGTCATTTGATCGGGATAGGGTGAACGACGCCATTAACACCCGGCGCTCTTTTCGCTTGACCCACGTCAGGGCATCGCAATCGCTCGCTTTCATTGCGTTGCCCTCATCCTAGACTTGGTGGCGAGCCCCGGCAGGGGTGAATAATCCGGCCGGCCCTCGGGCTGCCGAGCGCGTTCGAGCGAAGACCTCCGCTCCCGCAACCGAAAATCACCGAAGGAGACCCACGTCATGTCCGTACTGAGCCGCTCGCTGCTGCGCATCGCACTGGCGACCGTCGCCCTGTTGCCCGTCGGCCTGCGGGCCGCGGAAATGCCGCAGGATGCGCTGCACCACGTGAAGCCCGAGGCGTGCAAGCAATGCCACGAGGAGATCTACCAGCAGTGGCAATCCTCCATGCACGCGAACAGCTCCGCCATGAAGGACCCGATCCACGGCGCCTTCTACCGCAACGTGGCGGGAGACCCGGCCCAAGAAGGGGTGACGCTGAAGGCAAACGGCAAGTTCCCGGTCTGCCTCAAGTGCCACGCGCCGTCGGCGGCCATGGACAAGACGACCAAGCTCGACGCGGCCGAGGCCTACGCGAACGGTATCACCTGCGTGAACTGCCATTCGTTCGCGGCCTTCAAGGGCAACGAAACACCCGAGGGCAAACCGCGCTACGGCATCGACGCCTATCACATCGACACCGAGGCGCTGCATGGCCCGTCCGGCAACACCTACACCACGGCCCGCGTCGAGGAGGGTGCGACCTGGCCGACACCCATCCATCACCCGCAGCCGCTCAAGGGCAGCAATTCCGCGGTGTTCGAGAGCAATCTCGCCTGCATGGGCTGCCACGAAAAGCGCGGCAACGCGCACGGCACGCCGCTGTGCGTCACGGGCAAGGAGTATGCCGGCGCGAACAGCTTCGTCAACTGCCAGTCCTGCCACATGGGTATCGTCACGGTACCCAAACTGAAGGACGGCCAGCGGGTCGAGGGCGAGTTCGTCACCATCGCGGACCACACCATGGGCGGCGGGCACTCCGCGCGCATGGTCGAGCGTGGCCTCGCCATGGACATGCGGACCGAGGCGACGGACCAGGTCATCAAGGCCACCGTGACGGTGCGCAACCGCCTGCCCCACGCCTTCCCGACGGGGGCGCCGTTCCGCAACTTCTTCGTCAAAGTAGCCGCCTACGACAAGGACGGCAAAGAATTGTGGAAGAACTACCAAGTCCACCCGATCAAGGACGACCCGCAGGCGGCCTTCTGGTACACGCTGGGCGACGCCGAGGGTAAACCCTCAGCTCCGCCGGTCGCCACCCAGGTGCTTGCCGACACGCGCCTGAAGCCCAACGAGGCGCGCACCCTGGCGTACGAGATTCCGCGCACGCCGGCCACCGCCATCGTCCGCGCCGAGGCCCTGTACGACCTGTTGCTGCCGCCGATCAAGGCCAACGTCAAGGGCAAGATTCCGGACGACCTGCTCCGGCCCAAACTCGCCGCCTCGGCCGAGATGCGATTCTGAGGTGAACTGGGCGGCTTGCGGCCGGACGCCGCAAGCCGTGTTCCGCAACGAGTGGCAGCGAGATGCGTAGGCAAGGCCTGCTGATACCCGCCCTTGCCCTGTTGTCGGCGACCGGTTTTCCGTTCGCCGCGGGCGCCGTGGACACCTCCGGCTGGGACTGGGGTGCCGTCGAGGGCATGACCGACACGCCGGTGGTCGAACCGCGCCGCGACAGCATGCCGCAGCGTACCACCCCGGCGCCTCCGCCCGTCGCCGCACCCGACCTCGAGGCCCCGCCCACACCGGCCTATGCGCTGTTCCTCGGCATGCCGGAGTTCGAAGTCATCCAGAGCACCAGGGACACCGAGATGCACCCCTGCGGCAACTGCCACCGCTGGGCGGAGAGCGACCCCACGCCACGACCGCTGCAGGCTCCGCACGACAATTTTGTCCTGCGCCACGGCCTGCACGGGAAGGGGCAGTTCTGGTGCTTCACCTGTCACGACCTCGCCGGCGACGGCTCCCTGCGCACCCTCGACGGCGAACCCCTGGGATTCGACGAGGCCTATCTGCTGTGCACCCAGTGCCATGTCGACAAGGGCCGGGACTGGGCCTTCGGCGCGCACGGCAAGCGCGCCGACAACTGGCGGGGACCGCGCCGCGTCTACAACTGTACTGCCTGCCACTACCAGCACGCGCCGGCGCTGCTGTACCGCGACGCTGCACCCGGCCCGGTGGCCCGCCAAGGCCTCGAGCGTCCAGTCCACTGGGTGCCCAAGGCCGAGCGCGCACACCCCCTGTTCGAGCACCCAGCCCCGTGGCAACGCGATCGAGGACAGGAGCCCCAATGACTGACAAAGCCGATCTCGCCCGCCGACATTTCCTGAAGGGTCTGGCCGGCATCGCGGGCGCAAGCGCCGCGGCGCTCGGCACGCCGGCCTGGGGCGGCAGCACCTTCGCCGATGCCTTCGCCGACTTTTTACAGGACCACTACCAGCGCATGACGCCCGAGGAAATCCAGGCGACGCTCGATCGCATCGAGCGCAAGGCGCGGCGCCGCTACGGCGTCGAGCTGGAGTGCAGGAACACCCCGCCGCTCGCAGGCGTCGTCTTCGGCTACGCGATCAACATCGACAAGTGCCGTGGCTACCGCGACTGCGTCCACGCCTGCGTCGAGGAGAACAATCTCAGCCGCGACACACAGTACATCCGAGTCGTCGAGATGGAAGACGGCAGCACCGACCTGCTGCGCGGCGACCACTACTACGACCCGAAAGACGTACCGCGCCCGGGCAGATACTACCTGCCGATGCAGTGCATGCAATGCGACAACCCGCCTTGCGTGAAGGCCTGTCCGGTCGAGGCGACGTGGCTGGAAGCCGATGGCATCGTGGTGGTCGACTACGACTGGTGCATCGGCTGCCGTTATTGCATGGCGGCCTGCCCCTACCAGGCGCGCCACTTCAACTGGGGCGAACCGCAGCTGTCGGCCGCGGAGATCAACCCGGTCACGCACTACCTGGGTAACCGGCCGCGACCCCGCGGCGTGGTCGAGAAATGCCACTTCTGCCTGCAGCGCACCCGCGCGGGCCGGCAGCCCGCCTGCCAGGACGCCTGCCCCACGGGCGCGCGCATCTTCGGCAACCTGCTCGACCCCGACAGCGAGATCCGCTACGTCCTGGAAAACAAGCCGGTCTTCCGCCTCAAGGAGGAACTCGGAACCGAGCCCAAGTTCTGGTACTTCAGGGGCTGAGCCGATGACGCTGCTGCACTTCTTCCGCGACTGCATTGCCCAGTGGTTCCGTGGCTCCTGGGCCTACTGGTTGTGGCTCACGGCGTTGGTCGGGTTGATTGCGCTCGGCGCATGGCACTACGGGCTACAGCTCGACCGCGGCCTGGTCGTCACCCACATGACCAACCAGGTCTCCTGGGGCTTCTACATCGCGAACTTCACCTTTCTGGTCGGCGTCGCCGCGGCGGCCGTCATGATCGTGATCCCCGCCTACATCTTCAACCGCAAGGACATCAAGGACGTGGTCCTGATGGGCGACACCATGGCCATCGCGGCGGTCGTCATGGCGATCCTGTTCGTGGTGGTCGATCTGGGCAGGCCCGACCGGATCTGGCACCTCCTCCCGGGCATCGGAAAATTGAACTTCCCCGACTCCATGCTCGTGTGGGACGTAGTCGTACTCAACGGCTACCTGTTGCTCAACCTCGGCATCTCCTTCTCCGTCATCTTCTGTCGCTACCGCGGTTGCGAGCCCAGGCTCGGCTATTACTTCCCGTTCGTCGTCGTCGCCATCTTCTGGGCGATATCCATTCACACCGTGACCGCCTTCCTGTACGCGGCCAACACCGGCCGGCCGTTCTGGAGCAACCCCTTGCTCGCGCCGCGTTTCATCGCCTCGGCGTTCGCGTCGGGACCGGCGCTGATGATCATCGGGCTGCAGGTGATTCGCAGCGTCAGCGGCTACCCGATCCGCCAGAGCGTCATCGACCACCTGGCGATCGTGATGACCGTCGCTCTCCAGGTCACGCTGTTCTTCATCGGCGCGGAGCTGTTCACGGAGTTCTACAACGAAGGCGAGCACGCGGCCTCCGTGCGCTACCTGTTCCTGGGCCTGAATGGCCACGCCGCCTTGGTCCCCTGGATTTGGACGGCACTCGCCCTGCTCGGATCGGCCACCCTGATCGGCACCATCCACCCGTTGCGGCGCAACCCGTGGCTGATGAACCTCATGTGTCTACTGACGATCGTCGGGGTGTGGATCGAAAAGGGCATGGGCATGGTCATCCCGGCCTTCGTACCGACGCCGATCGGTGAAATCGCCGAGTACGCGCCCAGTCTCGCCGAACTCGCGATCAGCGCCGGGGTCTGGGGCATCGGCCTGCTGATCTTTACCCTGTTCGTGAAATCGGCACTGCCGATCGAGTGCGGGGTGCTGCGCCACGACGGCAAGCCGAAGCCGGACGGGCGGTGTGCGCTGCCGGGCAAACTCGAGGAAAAGCCGGTTTAGGAAAGCGGGCGGATTACAGGCCCCGTTGTCGACGGGCGCGCGGACGCGCGACCTCGATCACCCCGTGGTCTCGGGTTCCCCGTCCCGCCCGTCGGGGTGGAACAGGGAGTAAACGGCAGGCACCAGCAGTAAGGTGATCAAAGTCGAGGCGGCCAGCCCGCCGAGCACCACGCGGGCCAGCGGCGCCTGCGCATCGGCACCTTCGCCGACGCCGAAGGCGAGCGGCAACAGCGCCAGGATGGTCGTGAGCGTGGTCATGAGAATCGGCCTCAGCCGTCTCCGCCCCGCCTCGCTCAACGCGTCGACCGTGCTCATGCCGTCGCGGCGCAGGCGCCCGGCCTGGTCGACCAGCAGGATCGCGTTGTTGACCGCGATACCGCCCAGCATGATGCAGCCGATCGCGGACTGCAGGTTCAGCGTGGTGGCGGTGAGGAACAGCGTGAGCAGCACCCCGACGGCCGCTACCGGCACCGACAGCATGACCACCAGCGGGTCGCGCAGCGATTCGTACTGCGATGCCAGCACCATGTAGACCAACACCAGCGCCAGGCCGAGCGACAGCACCAGTTCGCGGAACGCCTTCTCCTGTTCCTCGTAATTGCCCGCGACGATCAGGTCGTAGCCGATCGGCCGGGGGATCTGCGCCAGACGTGCGTCGACCTCGGCCGCCACGGATCCCAGGTCGCGACCGGAGACGTTGGCGGTCACCGAGACCATGCGCTGCTGGTCCTTGCGCTCGACGATCACCGGTCCGCGCCCGGGCGCGGGGTCGACCAGATTGCGCAGCGCGACCTGATCGCCGTCCGGGGAGCGCAGCGTGAGATCGAGTATCTCGTCGATCGAGCGCTTCTCGGCGTCCTCCAGCTGCACCAGGATGCGGTAGGAGTTGCCCTCGGCGCGGAATTCGCCCGCCTTGGACCCGGCGACCGCGGTCTGGATGACCTCGATGACGTCGCGCACGTTCAACCCCAGGTCGGCGATCTTGTCACGCATCACCGCCACCTCCTGCTGCGGGATGCCGGCCTCGCGGCTCACGTCCACGTCGGTCACCCCTGGCACCCCGGCAACCGCATCGGCCACCTGGCGGGCCAGCAGCGACAGGGTGTCGAGATCGAAGCCGCGCACCTCCACCGTCACGCCCTCCTCCGCCGCCAACAGGCGTTCGAGCAGAAACTGGCCCTGTGGGGCGCGGGTGCGGATCTTCATGCCCGGGACACGACCCTCGAGCTCGCGGCGCAGGTCGTCCGCAATCTGCTTGTTGGAGCGCTCACGCGTCGCGGCCGGCGTGAGCGAGAGACGAATCTCGCCCCGCGCCTTGGAACTGCCGCGCGTGCCCGAGGTCACCACCGAGACGACCGAAGACACCGCCTCGGGGACGGCCGGGTAGACTGCGGCCTCCATCAGGCGCGTCTGCGCGTCGATCAGATCGAGCCGGGTGCCGACGTCCATCTCACCGGTTACCCGGACTTCCCCCTCGTCGCTGGGCGGCAGGAACTCGGAGCCGATAAGGGGCGCCAGCAGCAAGCTGGCGCCGAACAGCAGGGCCGAGCCGAACACGGTCAGCGCCCGGTGGCGCAGGGAAGCGAGCACGGGGACCAGGCTGAGCGCCACCAACAGGGCGCAGAGCAGCGAAAACATGATGACGTAGGCCAGTTCCTTGAACAGCACGCCGGGGACGCCGCCGACGAACACCAGCGGCAGAAAGATGGTTAGGGTGGTCACCGTGCCGGCGATCACCGCCGGCGCCACCTCGTTGGTGCCCGTCACGGCCGCCTTGTGCGGCGAATCGCCGAGTTCCTCGTGACGCCTGAAGATGTTCTCCAGCACCACCACCGAACTGTCCACCATCATGCCGACGCCGAGGGCCAGGCCGCCGAGCGTCATCAGGTTGAGGGTGAAGCCGCCGAAGTACAGCAGCGCGAAGGTGGCGATCACGGAGATGGGGATGGACAGGGCGATGACGATCGTACTGCGCAGGTTGTGCAGGAAAAACAACAGCACCAGCACCGCCAGCAGCCCCCCGTACAGCACCGATCGCGCGACGTTGGCGATCGAGCGCTCAATGAAGTTGCCCTGATTTATGACGGGCACGATGCGCACTTGCGGAAAGGCGCGGTTGAGCTCGTCGACCTCGGCGAGGATGCGCTGGGCCACTTCGACCGTGTTGGCGCCCGCCTGCTTGCGGATGGCGACCCGCAGGCCACGTTCGCCGTTGACGCGGATGATGCGGCTGAGCTTCTCGTAGGTGTCCTTTACCTTGGCGATCTGTCCCAGGGTGACTTGCGAGCCGGCGCGTTCGGCGATGACCGTGTTGCGGATCTCGTCCAGGCCGGTGAACTCGGCCGGCGCCCGCAGCGTCACCTCGTAGCCGCCGCGCTCGATCTTTCCGGCTGGCAGATCGAGGTTGGCGTCGCGGATGGCGTCAAGGATATCGTTGAGCGGTAAGCCGAGGGCGTTGAGCTTGGACGGGTCGAGTTCGACCCGCACCTCGCGCGTGAAGCCACCCCAGGGATCGACCTGGGCGACGCCGGGAATGCGCGCGAAGCGGTAGCGGATCTGGTCTTCGAGCAGCTGAGTGAGCTCGACCGGGTCCAACGGGCTGGAGATGCCGAGCAGGACCACCGGGTAGCTGTCGACGTCGAACTTGCTCACCCGCGGACCGACGATGTCGTCCGGCAGTTCGCTGATCTCGTCCTCGAGGGTGGCGCGAACATCGACGGCGAGGCTATCGATGTCGGCGCCCCAGGCGAAGGTCACACGAACGCTGCTGTTGCCCTCGTAGGAACTCGACGTCATCTCCACCACGCCGGGCACCGTGGCGACGATCTCCTCGACAATCTGCGTCACCAGGCGCTCCATCACGATCGGGTCCGCGCCCTCGTACTGGGTGCGGACCGTCAATGTCGGCAGTTCGACGCTGGGCAGGAGGTCGATCTGCAGCCGGCTCAGGGACATGGCGCCGAGCACGACCACGATCAAGGTCACCATCGTGGCAAAGACCGGCCGGCGGACGCTGGCACGGGCCAGATTCATGGCGTGGCGTCGGCCGCCACGTTGGCGACCCGCACAGGGGTCCCCTCTTCGAGGAGCTGTTGGCCCAGCACCACGACGGGGCCGTCGAGACCTTCTCCGACCACCTGAACCCGTTCGTCCTGACGGATGCCCACCTCCACCGGGTGCCAGGCGGCGGTGCCCTCGTCGCGTACCAGGAACAAGCCGCGTCGATCGTCGCGGCTCACCAGTGCCTGTTCGGGGCCGATGGTCGCCTGCTCCAGCCGCTCGAGCACCACCGTGGCGCGCACGAACATGCCGGGCTTGAGGGTGGCGGCCGGGTTGTCCACCCTGACCTCGACGCGCGCCTGTCGGGTCGCCTCGCGAAACACCGGCGCGATACGCTGGATGCGGCCGCCGAATTGCCTGCCCGGGTAAGCGTCTGTCGCCAGGCGTACCGATAGCCCGGGCTGCAGCCGCGCATAGTCGCGCTCGGTGACGAAAAACACCGCCGTGATGGGGTCCAGTTCCACGATGCGCAGCAGCGGGGCGTTCGCAGAAACGGTCTCGCCCTCGTCGACGTAACGCTCGGCCACCACCCGGTGGCTGCTGCCACCCTGCCAGTCCGCGGTGACCTGCGCGTAGCCGAGCCGAATGCGCGCCGCCGCGAGATCGGCCTCGGCACGCGCAATGGTGGCACGCGCGACCTTGACCATGGCCTGCTTGGCGAGCACTTCGGCGGTGGCAACGTCCAACTGCGACTCGGAGCTGAGTCCGCCGCCGCGCAGCTTTTCAAACCGCAGGAGTTCCCGCTCGGCAATCTTCAGCAGGCTCTCGGCCTCGCCTTGATTTGCCAGGGCGACCTCGAGTTCGGCCCGGGCACGGGCCACCTCCTGTATGAACTCGGCGTCATCGAGGACCGCCACCACCTCGCCGCGCGCGACGTCGTCCGCGAGGTCGGCTGCCAGTTGCTGCACCCGCCCGCTGATCTTGGGAGCCACGACGAACTCGGCACGGGCCTCTAGCGAGCCGGTGAAGGTGCGACGCAGCTCGATCGGCCCGTGTTCGATCTGGACGACTTCGACCGGCACCGCCTGTCGGGCCGTGTTGGTCGTGTTGCCCTCACCACGGTCTCGCAGACGGTCGTACACCCCCCAACCCAGAGCGCCGAGGGCGGCCAGGACGATCAGGAGAAAACCGGATTTAACCGAAGCGGTAGTCACGGGACCGAGGTCGCGTCAGGGGCGCTCGCGACCTTCGACGGGCAACGGCCGCTGACCACGGCGACCGGGTTCTTCTTCGCGCGCGCCGAACGCCTGTTCCTGGTGACCAGCCGGCACGTGTTCGTCGACGAGCCCAGCGGGCACTTCCCGGGCCGGTTCCAGATCGAGGTACACACCGACCCGGAGAACATGGCCAGTTCGACCGGTTTCTCGATCCCGCTGTACCGCGACGGGAAGCGCCTGTGGCGCCAGGGCCAGGACAGCGCCGGCGACATCGACGTGGCGGCGATCGAGATCGACCGCTCGGCCCTGCCCGAACCCATCGCCTACCGCGCCTTCACGCCCGCCCACTTGCTGGACCCGACGGAACGCGTCGAGATCGGTTCGACCCTGCTGGTGATCGGCTTCCCGCTCGACTTCCACGACACCCTGCACCACATGCCCGTGGTCCGTCAGGCCGTGGTGGCCTCGTCGTTCGGTCTGAGATTCCAGGGCCAGGGCTACTTTCTCACCGACGCCCGGACCCACCGGGGCACCAGCGGGGCGCCCGTAGTCATGCGCGTCGACGACCCCGCGGCCGCGCTCGGCGACATGCCCTGGAAACTGCTCGGGGTGCACGCCGCTCGCCTCGACGTCGGCAACCGCGAAATCGGCGTCGACGAGGCCCTGGGGCTGAACTGCGCCTGGTATGCGGACATCCTGATGACGCTGACGGGAGATTGAGGCCGGACCGGCTAAGATCACCACGCTTGCCCAAACCCTCGCATTGGAACCCTGCCATGGCCAGTAGCCTGCTCATCCTGCTCGACGACATCGCCACCGTGCTCGACGACATCGCCGTGCTGAGCAAGGTCGCTGCGAAGAAGACCGCGGGCGTGCTGGGCGACGACCTGGCGGTGAACGCGGAGCAGGTCAGCGGCGTGCGCGCCGACCGGGAGCTGCCAGTGGTCTGGGCGGTGTTCAAGGGCTCGCTGCGCAACAAGCTCATCCTGGTGCCGGCGGCACTGGCGATCAGCGCTCTGGCGCCCTGGGCGATCACGCCCCTACTGATGCTGGGCGGCGCCTTTCTGTGTTTCGAGGGCTTCGAGAAGCTCGCTCACACGTGGCTGCACCGCGATGCCCGACACGAAGAGCACCGCGAACTGACCGAGGCGCTGCTCGACCCCAACGCCGACTTCGCTGCAGTGGAACGCGACAAGGTCAAGGGCGCGATCCGCACCGACTTCATTCTGTCCGCCGAAATCGTCGCCATCACGCTCGGCATAGTCGCCGACCAGGGCTTCGCCACCCAAGTCGCCGTGCTGAGCGGTATCGCCGTGGTGATGACCATCGGTGTCTACGGCCTGGTCGCGGGCATCGTCAAATTGGACGATGCCGGGCTTTACCTGACGAACGCTACCGGCACCGGCGGCTGGGTGGACGCAAAGCGCGCCTTCGGCCGCGGTATCCTGCGTGCCGCGCCCTACCTGATGCGCACCCTGTCGGTGGTCGGCACGGCGGCGATGTTCCTGGTCGGCGGTGGCATCCTGGTGCACGGCGTGCCCGCCGCGTACGAGTGGGTGCACCACCTCGCCGAGCAGGCCGGCGCCTTCGGCGGCGGGTTGGCGATGGTAACGCCGTTAGTGGTGAATCTGGTCGTCGGGCTGACGACCGGCGCCCTGGTGTTGGCTGGCTTGTCGATCGTGCAGCGGGTACGGGGCACGGGCCGACCTTGACGCGGAGCCGGAACTGGCGCGGGGCGGACCTGCCGCGATGCGACGACACGCGCTGCGGCTACTGCAGCCTGCCCGCGCCGGGAGGGGGGTTCACTCGGCGCCGGCAAGGCGGCGTGAAGTGATGCCCTTGTAGAACACCGGCTGACGGTCTTCCAGCAGCCAGCGAGCCGGGTTTGGCCCCAGCGTCGGGTCGAGCATGGCGCCGGTCTTGGCGTTCTGCAGCACGATCTCCCGCGCTCCGGCGCGGCGCACCCTGTCGACCAGCCAGTCGGCCTCGGCACGCGGCAACAGCTCGCCGTGTACCGTGATCCTGACCTCGTGCGCCACACCCGAGGCCAGCAGGACTCCGAGGCTCTCCCAGGCGCGCTCACCGCTGCCGGCGACGCCGGTCAGCTCGGTGTAGCGTTCCGGCAGGGCCTTGATGTCGAAGCCGACCCAGTCGACCAGCGGCAGCACCACACGCAGCCGTTCCGGGTAGCATCCCGCCGTGTGCAGGCCGACCTTGAAGCCCAGGGCGCGCGCCGTGCGCATCGCCGCCCCCAGGCCGCGCTGCGCGGTCGGCTCGCCGCCGGAAAAGACCACCGCATCGAGCAGCCCGCGGCGGGAAGTCAAAAAACGCACCACGTCCGCCCAAGCCAGATTCGGCGCCGCGTCGCGCCCGGCGAGGTGGGCGTTGTGGCAGTACCGGCAGCGCCAGGGACAACCCTGGCAGAAGACCACCGCCGCCAGTTCGCCGGGGTAGTCTATGGTGGTGAGCGGGGTCAGCCCCCCTACAGACAGGGCCGGGGGCCCGGGGCCGAGGGCCGAGCGGGGTTGTGCAGGCTGCGTCTGCGCCTGTTTCTCGATGGCCTCGCCCATCGTTGTTGGCTGTTCGGTAATCAACGGCAAGGATCCGAATCAACTCGACGTGGCGCGGCCCCTAGGGGCCGGGCGCCGGGCCCTGCCTGGTCCCCGGCTCGAGGAAATACTGCCGCTCGGCATGCTCCGAGCGCTTTCCGGGGTTCCACGCCGAAACCGGTCGGTGGTAACCCATCACACGGGTCCAGACCTCGCAACGGGTACGTTCTTCGTCCTTCAATTCAATGGCTGTGTCGTGCATCGATGGGTACCTCCGCCGCGTCGGCGGCTTTCATTCGCTCACGCGGGCGCAGGCCCGCTTTTTGTCGATCAGTTCCTGGTCGCACTTCGGACAGTACTCGTGCTCGCCGGCGAGGTAGCCGTGGGCGGGGCAGATGGAGAAGGTCGGCGTCACCGTGATGTAGGGCAACCGGAAGTTTTCCAGAGCGCGCTTGATCAGCCGGCGGCAGGCGTCGGTGCTCGATACCTTTTCCGGCAGGTAGAGATGCAACACCGTACCGCCCGTGTACTTGCGTTGCAGTTCGTCCTGTAATTCCAGGGCGTGGAAGGGGTCCTCGGTGTAGCCCACCGGCAGCTGGGAACTGTTGGTGTAATACGGGGCCGCCGGCGAGCCGGCCTGCAGGATGTCGGGGAAGCGTTTGCGGTCTTCCCTCGCAAAGCGGTAGGTCGTGCCCTCGGCCGGGGTCGCCTCGAGGTTGTAGAGGTGCCCGGTCTCCTCCTGGAAGGCCACCATGCGCGCACGCACGTGGTCGAGCAAGCGGCTCGCAAAATCGTGGCCCCAGGAGTCGGTGATGTCGTGCTCGCCACTGCTGAAGTTGCGAATCATCTCGTTGATGCCGTTCACGCCAATGGTCGAGAAGTGGTTGCGCAGGGTGCCGAGGTAGCGCTTGGTGTAGGGAAAGAGCCCGGCGTCCATGTGGCGCTGGATCACCTTGCGCTTGATCTCCAGGCTGTTGCGGGCGAGGTCCAGCAGTTGGTCGAGCTGCGCCAGCAGCCCTTGCTCGTCGCCGCGGCAGCGGTACCCGAGCCGCGCACAGTTGACGGTGACCACGCCCAGCGAGCCGGTCTGTTCGGCCGAGCCGAACAGGCCGTTGCCGCGCTTCAAGAGTTCGCGCAGGTCGAGCTGCAGCCGGCAGCACATGCTGCGGATCATGTTCGGCTTGAGTTCGGAGTTGAGGAAATTCTGAAAGTACGGCAGTCCGTACTTGGCCGTCATGGCAAACAGCCGCTCGGCGTTCTCCGAATGCCAGGGAAAGTCCGGCGTGATGTTGTACGTGGGGATCGGAAAGGTGAATACCCGACCTCTGGCGTCACCCGCGGTCATCACCTCGATATAGGCCCGGTTGATCAGGTCCATCTCCGGCTGCAGTTCGCCGTAGCGGAAAGGCATCTCCTCTCCGCCGACCACCGGCACCTGGTCGCGCAGATCCTCTGGACAGACCCAGTCGAAGGTCAGGTTGGTGAAGGGCGTCTGGGTACCCCAGCGCGAGGGCACGTTGAGGTTGTAGATCAGCTCCTGGATGTACTGCTTGACCTGGCCAAAACCAAGCCCGTCTTTACGCACGAAGGGCGCCATATAGGTGTCGAACGAACTGAAGGCCTGCGCCCCCGCCCATTCGTTCTGCAGGGTGCCGAGAAAATTGACGATCTGCCCGACCGCCGAGGACATGTGGCGCGGCGGCCCGGCCTCGACCTTGCCCGGCACGCCGTTGAGCCCCTCGTGCAGCAGGGTGCGCAGCGACCAGCCTGCGCAGTAGCCGGCGAGCATGTCGAGGTCGTGAATGTGGATGTCGCCTGCGCGGTGGGCCTGGCCGATTTCCGGCGGGTAAACGTGCGACAGCCAGTAGTTGGCGATCATCTTGCCCGAGGAATTGAGAATGAGCCCGCCGAGCGAGTAGCCCTGGTTGGCGTTGGCGTTGACGCGCCAGTCGGCACGGTCCAGGTACTCGTTCACCGAGGCGCCCACGTCGACCAGGGTGCGGCGGTCGGCGCGCAACCGGCGGTGTTGCTCGCGGTAGGCGATGTAGGCCCGTGCCGTGTGCAGGTGGTTGGCGGCGATCAGGGTCTGCTCGACGATGTCCTGGATGCGTTCGATGTCGGGCGTGCCCCCCGGGAAATGGCCGTGGGTCAGGACCTTGACGACCTGGGCGCCGAGCAGGCGGGCCTCGTCGTCGTCGAACTCGCCGGTTGCCTCGCCCGCGCGGCGAATGGCCGAGAGGATGCGCTCGGCGTCGAACGGCGCCTCACTGCCGTCGCGGCGGCGAACCCGCTGAGGGAAGTGGGCGACGCGGGCGGCGGAGGCAGACATGGCACTGACCTTTCATTGAGGACGAAACACCATATCTTGTAGAACAGGGATCCTGAAAACCCAATATGTATGACCAAGACCTTTGATCCCGGTCAACTGCCGGGGCACCGGGGAAATCCGCTCAGGCGCCCGCGAGCCGGCGGATCTTCGCGAGCAGCTCGTCGGGTATGTCGAGGCCGTGCGCACGGGCCTGGCGGGCGGCGGCGAAGCGGCGCACGCCGGGCAGCCGCACACCCTCGTCGCGCAGCATCTCGTCGACCAGGACTTCCAGACGCCGATAGTAGAGCTCGGCACCCCCCAGGGCGTCGGGATCGATCAGCAGAAAGGCCTGGCCGATGCGCGGACGGTTGCCCTCCTCCGCGAAAAAGGAGTCGGCCTCGAAACCGTAGGCCGCACCGGTGAGGGCGCAGCACAGCAATTCCACGGTCATGGCCAGCATCGCTCCCTTGACGCCGCCGGCCGGGGCCATGGTACCGGCCAGACCCGTCGCTGCATCGGTGGTCGGCCGGCCCTCGGCGTCCAACGCCCAGCCCTCCGGAATCGCCTGCCCCTGCTGGGCAGCCACCATGATCTTGCCGCGGGCGACCTGAGACAGCGACAAGTCGATCACCAGCGGGTCGGCCGCACGACGCGGAAACACTGCCGCTATCGGGTTGGTGCCGAACAGTGGCCGCTTGCCGCCCCAGGGCGCAATCGCCGCCGGCGAATTACCGAACGCCAGCCCGACCAGGCCGGCCGCGGCGGCGGGCCGCAGGTGCAGGGCCGCCGCGCCGAAGTGGTTGCTGTTGGTCACGCCCACGAAGGCAACGCCGTGCTCGACCACGCGCCGGACGCCCTCCTCGACCGCCAGCGCACAGGCCGGGAAGGCCATGCCGCAGCGCGCGTCGACCAGGCAGGCACCGCCACGCTCGCGCACCACGGCCGGTTCGGCCGATCCGTCGGTGCGGCCGTGCCGCAGGTGCGCGCAGTACAGCGGGGTACGGGACACGCCGTGCGAGGCCAGGCCCTGCGCATCAGCCTCCACCAGCGCCTCGGCAGCCGCCTGCGCCATGGCCGGTGCGGCACCGGCCAGCTCGAATGCCCGCGCGGCCAGGTCGACGAGCTCTTGGTATGCGATGGCGGCCATGGTCCCTACCCTTTGAGAAAGTTGGCCACGCGCTCGGCGATCAGGCCGCTGACGCGCACGTTGGACTCGCGGGTGACGCCCCCGATGTGCGGCGTGAGAATGAGGTTGGGGGCATTCGTCAGCACGGAACCCGCCGGCAACGGTTCGTGCTCGAACACGTCCAGTGCCGCCCCGCCGAGGTGGCCGTCGCGCAGCGCCTCCACCAGTGCGGCCTCGTCGACGATGCCGCCGCGGGCGGTGTTGATCAGTACCGCGCCGGGCTTCATTGCCGCCAGGCGGGCGCGCGAGAACAGGCCGCGGGTCTCGCCCGTCAGCGGCAGGTGCAGCGAAACCACGTCGGCGCGCGCCAGCAGGTCGTCCAGCTCGAGCAGCGGGACCTCCGGCTCCGAATCGCCCGGTGGCGGCTCGTAGTGGGGATCGCAGGCCAAGGTCTCGACGCCGAGCGCACCGGCGAGCCGCGCGGTCAGCCGCCCGATGCCGCCGAAACCGACCAGTCCGAGGGTCTTGCCCGCCAGCTCGCGCCCCTGCGACAGGGCCGGGCGGGGCCAGTTGCCGGCGACCATCTCCGGGAGCGACAGGTAGGCGCCGCGCAGCAGCATCATCGCGGTGCACACCACGTATTCGGCCACCGCCCGGGCGTTCGCACCCGTTGCCGGGATAACCTCGACACGCCGCGCCGCGCAGGCCCCGAGCTCGATGTTGTCCAGCCCCACGCCGAGTCGGCCGACCACCTCCAGCCGCGGCATGGCGGCCAGCAGGTCGGCATCGACGCGGGTGCGGTTGCGCACGATCAGCGCACGCGCAGCGCCGGCCTGCGCGCGCAGCGCTTCCGGCCGGTCGACCAGGTCTTGGTCATAGTGAACATCGAAGTCGGCGCGCAGGGAGGCCACGGCGGCCTCGTCCATGAACTCCGAAATCACGATCTCGGGCATAGGAAGGTCCTTGCGGAACAAAAAACGAGGGTCAGTCGAACACGCTCCCGACCGGCAGGGGCACCAGCAACAGCTTGCCGAACAGAAAATAGAAACCAAGCACCGTGGCGACGGCCACCAGCGGGTAGACGACGAGCCGGAAGCGCGTCCAGGGGTCGAACATGGCCGAGAGCATGACCGCGGCGAAGGCGAAGAAGCCCGAAACCAGGAAGCCGACCAGCGGCATCAGCAAGGCGCTCACCAGCATGGCGGCCACCAGGGCGATCCGCCGCGGCGTCGAAGCGCCCGGCGGGCCCGCCTCGCCGTCGCCGGCGTTTGGCAGGATCAGGTTCCAGGCAATCAGCAGCAGCGAGAAGACGATCATGGCGATCGCCACGGTGCGGGGAAAGACGTAGGAATCGGCATCCATCATGTTGGTGGTGTCCCACAACGCCACCACCGCCAGCAGAATGAACACCGCGGCCGTCACCATGCCGCCGATGTCGCGGCGGCCGCCGCGCCGCGCTGGACCTTCAGTCGGCACGGACCTTACTCCTTGCGCCGATCCAGCGCGCCCGCACCAGCGGGTAGAAAAGCGAGATCAGGATGAACGCGATGATGGCCAGGCTGATCGGCCGGCCGAAGAACATTTTGGCGAGTTCGTCGGTCGCGGCGCCGATGGTCCAGGCCTGCACGAAGCCCTGCTCGGCGATGCGCCCCAGGATCAGGCCGAGCACGATGGGCGACGGGCTGTAGCCCACCCGGTTCAGGACCCAGCCCACCACCCCGAGCAGGACCATGATCACCACGTCGGCGACACTGTTGCGGATCGCGTAGGTGCCGATGATGGTCATGAAGCCCACGGTCGGCACCAGCAAGGCCTTGGGCACGGTCACGATGGTCTTGTAGGCGTAACGCCCGATCACCAGGCCGGTCGGCAACATGAGGATGGTGGCCAGGAACAGACCGTAGATGAAGGTGTAGACGATAGAGCCTTCGTTGGTGAACAGGTTCGGCCCGGTGCGCACGCCCTGGATCAGCAGCGCACCGAGGATGACGGCGTCCGGCGGTGTGCCCGGAATGCCGAGCACCAGGGTCGGGATGAAGCCGCCGCCCACCGTCGCGTTGTTGGCGGACTCCGTGGCCTGAACACCCTCCGGTTCGCCGGTACCGAAGTGTTGGCTGCGCTTGGAGCTGCGCCGGGCCTCGGATTAGGACACCAGCCCAGCGATGGAGCCGCCCGCGCCTGTCAGGATACCCACCAGGGTACCGACCACCGAGCTG